>JBJOQW010000186.1:0-5272 GCA_046049665.1 Pseudomonadota bacterium
CGCGAGTTTCAGGCGGCGGGCCGCACGATCGTGGGCTCGGCCCCCGTGGGGCTGGAAGGCACGATGGAGTGGCTGGCGGCAATCGGGCAGGCCTATGGCGTGTCCGGGTCCATGGTGAACGCGACGCAGAATGCCTTTGGTCCGGCGATCAAGGCGGCTTTGGCGGCAAACCCGGTTAAAGGCCGCATCACGCTGTCTGGCTATGAAGGCAGCGAGTTGCTGGTGGCCCGCCTGCTGATCGAAAGCGGGGCAGAGGTGCCTTATGTGGGCACGGCCTGCGCGAAATCGGCATGGTCACAGACGGATTACGAATGGCTGACAGCGCGGGGCGTGGCGGTCAAGTTCCGGGCATCGCTGGAAGATGATTGCGCGGCGATGGAGGGCTTCCAGCCCGATCTGGCCGTGGGCACGACGCCCGTGGTGCAAAAGGCAAAACAGCTGGGGATTCCAAGCCTTTACTTCACGAACCTTATCTCTGCGCGGCCCTTGATGGGGCCTGCAGGTGCAGGGTCTTTGCAGCAGGTGGTCAATGCGGCCATCGGCAATCAGGGCCGCATGACCAAGATGCGCGCTTTCTTTGAAGGCGTGGGCACGGGCGATACGGCGGGCATCTGGGAAGGTGCGCCGAACCTGCGGCCGGATTTCCGGGCGCAGCATCAGAAGAAACTCGACAAGGCCGCGAAAGCCGCCAAAGCCGAGGAGTTCATCTGATGGGCCACGATTTTTCTCCGAAAAATCAGGCTGGCGATTTTTCGTCGAAAAATCGTACTGGCGGTGCGTCATGCTGATCCAGGATCATGACCGGGCAGGGGGCTATTGGGGCGCGGTCTATGCGTTCTGCGCGGTCAAGGGTCTGCAAGTGGTGATTGATGGCCCGGTGGGCTGTGAAAACCTGCCGGTCACATCGGTGCTGCATTACACTGATGCGCTTCCCCCCCATGAACTGCCCATTGTGGTCACGGGTCTTGCGGAAGACGAGATGAGTTCGGGCACCGAAGCCTCGATGGCGCGGGCCTGGAAAACGCTTGATCCGGCCTTGCCTGCAGTGGTGGTGACGGGGTCAATTGCCGAAATGATCGGCGGCGGGGTGACACCGGCGGGCACGAACATCCAGCGTTTCCTTCCGCGCACGATTGATGAGGATCAGTGGCAATGCGCGGACCGCGCGATGACATGGATTTTCACGGAATTCGGCATGACCAAGGGGCGTATGCCGCCCGAGGCCAAGCGTGACGCGGGCCAACGCCCTCGCGTGAACATCCTTGGGCCGATGTATGGCACGTTCAACATGCCCTCCGACCTGCATGAAATCCGCCGTCTGGTGGAAGGGATCGGCGCGGATGTGAACATGGTGATGCCGCTGGGCGCGCATCTGGCGGAAATGCGGCATCTGGTGAATGCGGATGTGAATATCTGCATGTACCGCGAATTTGGCCGGGGCCTGTGCGAGGTTTTGGGCAAGCCCTACCTGCAAGCACCCATCGGCATGGACAGCACGACGCAGTTTCTGCGCAAGCTCGGTGAATTGCTGGGGCTGGACCCGGAGCCGTTCATTGAACGCGAAAAACACAGCACGCTGAAGCCGCTGTGGGATTTGTGGCGGTCTGTGACGCAGGATTTCTTTGCGACGGCGAATTTCGGCATCGTGGCGAATGAAACCTATGCACGCGGCATCCGGCTGTTTCTGGAAGACGATCTTGGCCTGCCGTGCGCCTTTGCGGTGGCGCGGGTGGCGGGCAAGAAGACGAACAACGAAGCGGTGCGCGCGATGATCCGCAAGGATCGCCCGCTGATCCTGATGGGGTCAATCAACGAAAAGATGTATCTGGCCGAAACCAAAGGCGGCTTTGGCCCACAGCCCACCTTCATTCCGGCATCCTTTCCGGGGGCGGCCATCCGGCGCGCCACGGGCACGCCCTTCATGGGTTACGCAGGCGCGGTCTATCTGCTGCAAGAGGTGTGCAACGGCCTGTTCGATGCGCTGTTCCACATCTTGCCCCTGGGCACGGACATGGATGCCGCAGCGGCCACACCCACCACCTTGCGCCGCGATTTCCCATGGGACGCGGATGCGCAGGCGGAACTTGACCGAATCGTTTCAGAGCATCCGGTGCTTACACGGATTTCTGCCGCGCGCACCCTGCGCGACGCCGCCGAAAAGGCAGCGCTTGATCAGGGGGATGAGCGCGTTGTGAAGGAAACGGTGGAGGCCCTGCGGGGACCGGCACAAACAAGGGGAGGACGGACATGAGCGTTCACATGACGAACAGCGACAATCAGCAGGCGCATCCACAGCGCGCGCCGAAGGCTGAATTCTATGCCTACTTCGCCCTGATCTTTCTGGGGGCCTTGTCCTATGCCTGCGTCGCATGGGTGGCCAGCCTGATTGCGGCGCGCAAGTGGCCCGCAAAGAATCCGATTTCCCGCGCCTGGGCTGATGCCGGCGCGATCACGCCATCGATCTTCCGCGCGTAAAGCGCGCGGCAGGTTGCCTTGCAGGGTGCGCCCGCTCTGCCAATGACATTCGATCCGGCCTTTCGGGGGCGGGTCGAGCCCGCTGGAGGACCCCTTCAGCAACCCCGCCGCAGGGTGTGCGGCGACCGTCTGCCATTTCGGAGTACATTATGGCTGATAGATCCGACCTGTCCTTCACAGGTCTTACTGACGAGCAGGCGCAAGAGCTGCACTCGGTTTACCTGAGTGGAATGTGGCTGTTCGTAATCGTGGCTGTGGTCGCGCATATTGCCACCTACTGGTGGCGGCCCTGGTTCTTCTAAGGAGAGAATGAGATGTCCAAGTTCTACAAGATCTGGCTGATCTTCGATCCCCGCCGCGTGTTCGTGGCCCAGGGTGTGTTCCTGTTCCTGCTGGCGGCAATGATCCACCTGGTGGTTCTGTCGAACGGCGTGAACTGGTTCCAGACCGCAGCCTCCAAGGCACCGGCTGCTGCCGAAGCAGTCACCGAGTAATCGGGACGAACCCGTTGGGGGCGGCCTGCGATACGGCCGCCCCTAACAAACAGTTTCGCATCAGACAGTTCGCATCAGATCGGCCACGCGCCTGCGATCTGTCTTGGCAAATATCATCTGTGGCCCAGCATCCTGCAGGGGCCCTTGCCAATACGGAGAATGAAGCATGGCTTTGCTCAGCTTCGAACGAAAATACCGCGTGCCGGGTGGTACGCTGATCGGCGGGAACTTGTTCGACTTCTGGGTCGGCCCTTTCTATGTCGGCTTCTTTGGGGTCACGACGTTCTTTTTCGCAGCCCTTGGCACCATCCTGATCTTCTATGGCACGGCCATGGAAGGCGTGTGGAACCCCTGGCTGATCTCGATTGATACGCCGCCTATTGAATACGGGCTGGGGCCTGCACCGCTGATGGAAGGCGGGTTGTGGCAGATCATCACGATTTGCGCGATCGGGGCCTTTGTCAGCTGGGCCCTGCGCGAAGTGGAAATCTGCAACAAGCTGGGCATGGGGTATCATGTGCCCTTTGCCTTCAGCGTGGCGATTTTCGCCTATGTGACGCTGGTGGTGATCCGGCCGATCCTGATGGGGGCCTGGACCTATGGCTTTCCCTACGGCATCTGGACGCACCTCGATTGGGTCAGCAACACGGGCTACAACTACGGCAACTTTCACTACAATCCGCTGCATATGATCGCCATCACGTTCTTCTTTACGAACGCGCTGGCGCTGGCCTTGCATGGCGGGTTGATCCTGTCGGCGGCGAACCCTGAAAAGGGCCGCGAGATGCGCACGCCAGACCATGAAGACACCTATTTCCGCGATTTCATCGGCTATTCGGTGGGCACGCTGGGCATCCACCGCGTGGGCCTGCTCTTGGCGCTGAATGCCGGGTTCTGGAGTGCGCTGTGCATTCTGGCATCGGGGACGATCTGGTTTGACCAGTGGGTGTCGTGGTGGGACTGGTGGCTGAACCTGCCATGGTGGGCAGGCATTCCGGGAGGCGTAAATGGCTGAGTATCAAAACATCTTCACGCAGGTGCAGGTGCGTGCGGCCCCGGAAATGGGCATGGTTGAAAACGTTGATCTGTCAAACCGGACCAAAGGGGCGACGTTTTCAACACTGGCGGGCTGGCTGGGCAACGCACAGCTGGGGCCGGTCTATCTGGGCAGCTTTGGCGTGATCTCGCTGGGCACCGGGATGGTCTGGTTCTTTATGGTGGGCCTGTGGTTCTGGGATCAGGCGGGCTACAACCCGGCCGTGTTCATGCGCGATCTGTTCTGGCTTTCGCTTGATCCGCCAGCGCCGGAATACGGGCTTGGCTTTCCGCCGATGCGCGAAGGGGGCTATTGGCTGATTGCCAGCTTCTTCCTTCTGATCTCGGTCTGCACCTGGTGGGTGCGCACCTATCTGCGGGCTGTCGCACTGGGCATGGGCAAGCATATCTCCTGGGCCTTTGCCAGCGCGATCTGGCTGTTCCTGGTGCTGGGTCTGTTCCGCCCCATCCTGATGGGGTCATGGTCTGAAGCCGTGCCTTACGGCATCTTCACGCACCTTGACTGGACGAACCTGTTTTCGCTGACCTACGGCAACCTGTTCTACAACCCCTTCCACGCGCTGAGCATTGTGTTCCTGTATGGGTCCGCCCTGCTGTTTGCGATGCACGGGGCGACCATTCTGGCCGTCAGCCGCTTTGGTGGCGACCGGGAGTTGGAACAAATTGCTGACCGTGGCACGGCGTCGGAACGCGCAGCGCTGTTCTGGCGCTGGACCATGGGTTTCAACGCGACGATGGAAGGCATTCACCGCTGGGCCTGGTGGTTTGCGGTGCTGGTCACGCTGACAGGCGGGATTGGCATTTTGCTGACGGGCACGGTCGTGGACAACTGGTATGTCTGGGCACAAGACCACGGCTATGCGCCGTTGGATCAATAGGAAAGGACTGACAGGATGGACGACTTTTCCTTTGAACCAAGCCGCAAGGTCAAAATGTTCCTCTGGGCCGGCAAGGAAATGGGCCGGGGCTTCATGTGGGCGCTTGGCATCACGACGGTGATCGTTGTGGGGCTGCTCGTGCTGCGGGCCATCGGGCTTTATGTCCTGCCCGAGGCCAGCCAAGAGGCACCGCAACCCATGGGTGCCATCATGCAGCCAGCGATCACTGATCATGTCTGACAGACTTCCCCGGGCAATGCGCGTGCCTTGCCCGGGGCACAATGTCGGGGCCGTCGCTGGCCCTGATTCTGGGCAGTTAATCTCAGCCCGGTTCCCTTCCTGTTGGCGACAGGGACCTGGTGCCGTGTG
>JBJOQW010000187.1:0-6379 GCA_046049665.1 Pseudomonadota bacterium
GTGTGCACCGTCACACCCAATTCCAGCAGCCGCCGCATGATGATGGCCTGCTCCAGCGTGTTCTCTGCCCATTCCGCCACCTTGGCAGCCGGCGTCACAAACTCAACCTTGCAGCCCCGGGAAACCAACAATTCCGCCACAACAGAGCCGATATAGAAGTGATCATCGTCATAGATCATCACCCGCCCGCCCATCGGCCCGCTGCCATCCATCAGATCATCCGGGCTGAACACCGGCATCGCCGCATCAGTGGGAATCGGCCGCAGATGCAGCCGCGCCACTGCATCCCGCCGCCAACGCGCCCCCGTTGCTATCGCCACGTGCTGCGCGCCCAGGGCCAGCACGTCATCTGCCGACAAACGGCTTTCGCGGTAGATGTCTGTGTTCGTCAGCGGTGCCAACTGCCCAACCCGGAAATCCGCCACCCGCCCCCAGGCCGAAAGCCCCGGCAACAGCCGCTCGCGCGCCACGCGCCCGCCCAGCACAGAGCCAGCCTCGGCCAGCGTGACACGATACCCACGCTTGGCCGCCTGAAGCGCCGCTTCCAGCCCAGCAGGCCCTGCGCCGACGACGAGAACAGTCTCTGACATGCCCTTTTTGCGCGCCTTTTCCGGATGCCAGCCCTTGCGCCATTCCTCCATGAACGCCGTGTTCTGCGTGCAGCGGCTGATGCCACCCGTCATATCCCCCGACACGCAGATGTTGCAGCCAATACATTCACGAATATCGCCAAAACGCCCTTCTTCGATCTTTTTTGGCAGGAACGGGTCCGCAATCGAAGGTCGCGCCGCGCCGATGAAATCCAGTATCCCGGACCGCACCTGGCGCACCATTGCATCGGCGCTGGTAAACCGCCCCACGCCCACAACCGGCTTGGCCGTCAGCGCCTTGATCCCACGCACGAGGTCTTCCTGCGCGCCCTCCGCCTTGAAGCGTGACGTGCCCGAACATGCCTCCCACGTCCCTTGGGCAAGGTCCCACAGATCCGGCAAGTCGCCATGCATTTCGATGAAATCGCGCACTTCGGCATTGGCAAAGCCAAACTCGCCGCTCTCGTGCAAGGACAGACGCAGGGTAATGGCCATCTCGCCTTTCGTTACCTCGCGCGCATCCTCCACCACCTCGCGCAAGAATCGGCTGCGGTTTTCAAGACTGCCACCGTATTCATCCGTGCGTTGGTTCGTCGTGCGGCTTAGAAAATGCTGAAGGATACCAAAGCCATGCGCGCCATAAAGGCAGATCAGATCAAACCCCGCCATCTGCGCCCGCCGGAACGCTGCGCGGAACCAGCGGCGCAGGTCGGCAATATCTTCGCGGTCCATTGTGCGGGCTTGCACTGGGTCTGACGTAAAGGTCAGGATCGGCCCACCCGTGACTGCAAGCGGCACTTCGCGGCTATACAGGTTCGGCCCGTTGATCCCGGAATAGGCCAGCTGAATCCCCGCCAAGGCCCCATGGCTTTTCATCGCCTCGGCCATGTTGGCCAGCGCGGGAATATCCTTGTCCTCCCACAGGTGCTGTTCAATGAACGGCGTGATTTCCGACGAAGGGTGAATCTCGGTCTGTTCAGTAAAGATCACCCCCCAGCCGCCTTCGGCCTTGGTGCGGCGCATTTCGGCCACGGCAGAGGGGTCTCGATAGCCGCCACCGTTGCAATGGGGCACCTGGTAGAAGCGGTTCTTGGCAAGTTTTGGGCCAATGCGTACCGGTTCAAACAGAATGTCATAGCGGCTGTCACGGGTGTCTTTTGGCATTCTCAGAGCCTTTTCAGATCGCGGGACTGGGTGGAAACGCGCGCAGGGTCAGCGTTCGGAATATCAGCAATCAGCAGCGCTGCGCCTTCGCCAGCCAAGGCCAGCACCTCGCCATGCGGGCCCACAATCTGGCTACCGCCGACGTAAGTCAGGTCACCCTCGGACCCGCAGTAATTGGCATAGGCAATCGCCACACCATGATTGGCAGCCATCGCTGGCACTGTGTAGCGCACCACATGCGTAAAAGGCGCCATATTGGCCGTGGGCACACAGATCAGCGTCACGCCCTGATCAGCCAAAGCCTTCACATGCGGGGCGAACTCGATGTCATAGCAGATCAGGATCGCGGCTTTCGCACCCGCCAGTTCAAAAGTCACATATGCCGTTCCGGGCTGATACAGAGCCTTTTCACGTGCTCCGTACAGCTGCACCTTGCGATAGTTGGCAAGGGTCTGGCCCGTGGCATCAAGACAGATGGCGCTGTTCCAGATGGCACCTTCTGCGGCCTCGGCATAGCCCATGACCAAAGCGCAGCGGGCAGCGCGCGTGGCCACTGCAAGGCGTCGCAGCGGGGGGCTGTCATTTGCAAGCGCGAGCCTTGTAATGCCAGGATTGTTATAACCGGGAAGCCAGACCTCTGGCAGCACAAGCACGGTCGCGCCCATGGCACCAGCTGCCGCCAGCGCGCGCTCGGCCAGCGCGCAGGCGGCATCAATATCGCCCATCGGCGAAGTCGATTGGAGAACGGCAACACGCATCGGTCAGCCCCGCGATGAGGGGCCGCTCATCGCACCCTTGCGGGTGCTCTTCGCGCGCGAAGCGGCCTGCAAGGGCCAATGAGCAGCCCCGGAAGGTTACTTCTTCAGGTTCGTCCAGATCGCATCATACAAGGCCTGCACCTCGGGCGCGCAAACTTGCGCGAATTGGCCCGGTGTTGCATCCGCTGGCGGGTTGTTCTCCGGGCTGGTCCGGATCGCCTCGTCCAGGAACGGCTCGACACCTGCCACGCCCGATGTATAGGCCGCGTAGTTTGTCACCGCTGCCGCATTCTCTGGCTCCAGCAGGAAGTTCATGAACTTGATCGCGTTGTCACGGTTTGGCGCATCTTTCAGCAGCACCATGTTGTCCATCCAGACCACATGCCCTTCGGTCGGGTAGACATATTCCACATTCGCCCCTTCCGCCCGCGCCTTTGCCGAAAAGCCGTTATAGATCATGCCCGCCGCAGCATCGCCAGAAACCAGCACATCCTTGGACGTGTCCGAACCAAAGCTGGCCCAGTGTTCCTTGGCCGCCACCAGCATATCTGACAGGGCCTTCAACTGCTCACGGTCTTCCGTGCATTGTGGGATGCCAAGGTAGATCGAGCCGAGCACAAGCACCTCTGCCTGGCTGTCCAGTACGTTGATCTTTCCCTGCAGTTCTGGCGGCGGGTTGAAGATGGTCGCAAGGCTGGAAATATCGCCCTGATACACATCGCGGTTCACCGCAAAGGACGTTGACCCCCACTGATACGGGATTGATGACTTGCGCCCGTCATCGAACGGAACGTTCAGCCACTGTGGCGCGATATTGCCAAGGTTCGTCATTTCCTCCGCCGTGAACGTATCCAGCAGCCCGGCATCAGCCATGATCTTGACCATGAAATCACCTGGCACGGCCACGTCATACTGGCCCAGCTTGCCCGCCTTAAGCGATGCCAGCATGGCTTCGTTGCTGTCATAGGTATCAATCGTCACGTCGATGCCGGTATCGGCTTCGAACTTGTCCACCAATTCTTGGGGGATGTATTCAAACCAGTGATAGACCGAAAGCGTCCCTTCGGCCTGTGCGCCCCCGGCCAAAGCCATAATGGCAGATGTCAGCAGCAGTTTCTTCATGGCAGTCTCCCAGTTAAATCAGGCACTTGTGCGGCCCTTGCGGTTGATGATGTAGGAAAGTGTAACGAACAGAACCGATACCGCCAGCATCATGGTGGATATGGCCATGATGTTGGGCTTGATCCCTTGCTTGACTGATCCGTAGATCGCCGTGGGCAATGTCTCCATCCCGGCGCCCTTGACGAAATTGGTGATGATGAAGTCATCAAGGCTGATGATGAAGGCCAGAAGGTAGCCCGACACAACGCCCGGCGCCATTAACGGCAACAGCACCAGAAAGAACGATTGCGCGCGCGTGGCATACAGGTCGCGCGCGGCGGATTCAAAGCTGCCGTCGATGCCTTCCAGCCGCGCGGCGATGGGCAGGTAGGCAAAGGGGATGCAGAAGGTGATATGGGCGATCAGGATTGTCAGGTAACCCGTCGTGAAGCCGATCATCGTGAAAAAGATCAGCGTGGCGACGGCGATGACGATTTCCGGCACCATCAGGGGCAGGTTGATCAGCGCAAATGTCGCCGACCGCCCCTTGAACGCGCCGGCCCGCAGCATGGCGAGCGCCGCTGCCGTGGCCATGCCCGTGGAAATCGTCGCTGCCAGAAACGCGATTGACAGGGAATTCCATGCTGCCTGCGCAAAACGCTCCGCCTCTGGCCCCGTGAACACATCCGCATACCAGCGCAGCGACAGCCCGCCCCATGCGGTGATCGACGTGGAATCATTGAACGAATAGATCATCACCACTAGCAGCGGCGCATAAAGGATGAGCAGGCATAGCGCCGCAATGGACGCAAAACCGGGATAGCTGCGCACCGACCTCAGGGCCATCAGCGTGCCCCCTGCCGGTTGGACCGCGCGTAAACCATCAGCAGGATCAGCACGAGGCTCATCAGTATCATCGACACCGCCGCACCGAACGGCCAGTTGCCAAGGCTTTTCTTGAACTGCTCGTCAATCAGTGACCCGATCATGAAATTCTTCGCCCCGCCCAGCAGGTTCGGCGCCAGAAACGCCCCCAGTGACGGGATGAACACCAACAGACACCCCGCCACGATCCCCGGTTTCACCACCGGCAGAACGATTTCGCGCAGCGTGGCCCAGCGTGTGGCGTACAGGTCGGCGGCAGCCTCACTTAGCGCAAAGTTGTAACGCTCCACCGCCGCGTAAATCGGCAGCACCATGAACGGCAGATAGCTGTAGAACAGCCCCAGCTGCACCGCGAAATTCGTGTTGATCAGGGTCAGCGGCTCTGAGATCAGCCCCAGCCCCATCAGCCCGTCATTCAGCGGCCCGTTGTCCCGGATCAGAAACCGCAAGCTGACCGTGCGGATCAAAAGATTTACCCAATAGGGCACTGTGATCAAGAACAGCCACACCCCGCGCGTTGCCACAGGCCGCGTCGCAATGAACCATGCCGTCGGAAAGCCGATCAGCAGACACAGCAGCGTGGCCACCAGCGCCTGCGCAATCGAACGGCCAAAGACCGTGATATAAGTCCATTCCAGCATCGGCGGTTCATCACCGAACAGCCCCCGGTTCACGAAAAACTGGTCATAGGCCGCTAGGCTGAATTCCCAGATCACCCCGCCCCGCGCCTCTTTCGTCAGGAACGAATAGACCCCCATCAGCAGCACCGGCAGCACCAGGAAAATCCCGATCATCGCCCATGTCGGCAGCAACAGCGGCACCCGCAGGTTGCGATACCCCGCATCTCCGCCACCGCCTGTTGCCATGCCCGCCATCAGTCCGCCAACAGGCGCGCCGCACCTGCCTCTGGCACCAGCCCCACCCTGTCACCCGCCGCAGGCACCGCCACCCGCTGCGCGTTCTGCATCCGCACCACCATGGGCACACCACCATCAAGCGTGACATGCACCTGCAGGTCCGTGCCCAGATAAACCACCCGCTCTACCACACCGTCCAGCCCGCCGCCCGCCACCGCAATCGACAGCCGTTCAGGCCGGATTGAAAGGTGCCGCTTGCCCGCAGGCCCCTCTACCGCAATCCGCCCCCCACCCGGCAACACCGCCACGCCATCTGCCACATCCACCGGAATCAGGTTTGTCTCGCCGATGAAATCCGCCACAAAACGGTTTGCCGGGGATTCGTAAATCTCTTGCGCCGTGCCGATCTGCTGCACATAGCCCCCGTTCATCACCGCAATGCGGTTTGACATGGTCAGCGCTTCTTCCTGATCATGCGTCACGAAAATGAAGGTGATCCCCGTATCTTCCTGCAGCTGCTTCAGTTCTATCCGCATCGCATGCCGCAGCTTCAGGTCCAGCGCCGAAAGTGGCTCATCCAGCAGCAGCACCTTGGGCGAGGGCGCCAAGGCCCGCGCCAGCGCCACCCGTTGTTGCTGCCCACCCGAAAGCTGCGCCGGCATCCGGTCTGCAAAGGCCGACAGATGCACCTTTTCCAGCATTTCGCCCGCCCGCGCAGTGCGGCGCGCCTTGTCCCAGCCCTGCATCTTCAGGCCAAAAGCTACATTTTCCAGAACAGACATATGCGGGAACAGCGCGTATTGCTGAAACACCGTGTTGACCGGCCGCAGGTTCGGGTCAAGCTGCGCAATGTCCTGACCAAACAGCTTGATCGCGCCCCGCGTCACGCCTTCGAACCCTGCAATCATCCGCAACAGCGTGGTCTTGCCACAGCCTGACGGGCCCAGCAGCGTGAAGAATTCATTGTCGGCGATGGAAAGCGAAACCTCGTGCAGCACCGTGGTGCGGCCAAAATCCTTGGACA
>JBJOQW010000188.1:0-4541 GCA_046049665.1 Pseudomonadota bacterium
AACACAAACACACCCCGGGCATCAGCGCGCAGCCCACTGGTGCCACCCTGACGCGACAAGGCCTGCGTCAGGTTGACCTGTTCCTGCGACACATCAATGATGCCAGGCCGAACGATCTCACCCAACACATAAACTTCAGCCACGGCACGGCGTGGTACATTCACAATATCACCATCGCGCAGCAATGGGTTGTTTTCCTTGAACCCGTTTTCTGTGAAAGCCTTCAGGTCGATCCGGTACACCTCGCCGTTGCGTTGCAATGACACGCGGGTCAGATCCGCCAGTTCAGAGACGCCACCCGCGGCACTGATCGCCTCAAGCAAGGTCAGGCCGACCGTATCCAGCTCTTGCCGGTTGGGCGCATTGACCTCACCGGTCACATTCACACCTTGCGAATTGAACTTTGATATCCGCACTTCGACCTGTGGGTCCGGAATGAACTCTGCCAGGCGTTCCGCAATTTCGCTGCGGATATCCTGAACGGACCGCCCGCGCGCCTGAACTTGCCCGATGAAGGGATAAAAGAAGCTTCCGTCCGCCTGTACGCTGAACCCTGCAGCTGGACTGGTTGCAAGGGGCCCGGCCGGCAGGGTCAGCTCTGGGTGATCGAAGACGATGATATCCAGCAAGTCACCCGTACCGATACGGTATTCCCATGACGTTGACGCACGCAGGGTGGCCCGCTGCGGGCTGCGGGCCGGATTGGAAAAGTTTTCGATGTTGGCCTGATCCAGCCGGATGATCGTGACATCTTCTTCGACCCTGGACTGCGTTTCAGGTGTTACCGGAAACGTGGTAAAGCCATCCGTGCATGACGCCAGGAACATAAGCAGAAGTGCAAGAATCAGGCGGGGCATGGGACCTTCGGGTTGCTGCAGCCCCTAGGGTTTAGTGACGCTGATCAGGGAAAGCAAACCGCTGCAGGCGGGTTGGCGAGAAAAGGTTGGGGATAAATGTCGGGGTAAGTTCAGTGGCTCTGAGCAGCCGCCTGAAGCGACCATTGCCAAGAACGCCAGAAGGACATTGGCCTGCGACCACCGCAAATAGCAAAAGGCCCCAAGGGGCCTGATGCGTGTTTTATCTTGCGACGGTCACGCCACGCGTGACGAGCAGCAATTACTCAGCTGTCGTGGTCGACGAAGAACCGCCACCAGCAACCAGAGCAACCAGTGCCAGAGCGCCAATCACACCCAGGATCGGGCCGCTGCCAACGCTGCCGCGTGCTGGTGGGTTGACTACAACTTCAGGCTCGCCGCCAACAGCAGCTGGGCCGCCAGCGAACGATGCACCAGCCGTGGTTGCCACGATAGCAAGCGCGATAACAAACTTTTTCATTTCAGTACTCCGCCTTTAACGTTGATC
The DNA here is from genome assembly GCA_046049665.1 of Pseudomonadota bacterium. Lineage (GTDB taxonomy): Bacteria > Pseudomonadota > Alphaproteobacteria > Rhodobacterales > Rhodobacteraceae > JAAFHS01. Next base: position 1,363 of record JBJOQW010000188.1, read on the forward strand.
TTCCGCGTAGCTGATCGACCGGCGCTTTGCAACACAATCAAACGCAGAAATCGATCCTCTGGCCGAATATTGCCGCTATCTTGCAACAGGTACAAGTGTGAGCAAGGTCACATAACCCAAATCGGTGCCCACCCATTGGCGTGATTGCCACATCACGTCATCACCAGCGCCTATCCAGTAGCGGTTTTCGAACGTTTCCTGATTCGAAACACAGGTTTCAGTCAATACACGGGTCTGATGGATTCGTCCGATGATGGTGATGGCCTCTGCGCCCTGCGCGGCAAGCGTGCAGTCGAAACGCACACTGAAAAGCCGGCCTTCGCCATCCGAATAGCGGTGCACACGTGTGCTAGTGCCCCCGCCTTGGGCAATTGCCTGCGCCAAGGTGCCGATATCGGCAGAATACAAGTCAGGCCCAAGGCCCTTGGTCCCGGTCAACAGATCGCCGCGCAGCACGAAGCCCGCACCATCACCAGTAACCCATGTCTTGTAGCCGCGGCTTTCACCTACCAATGTCATTGTGGCAAAGGCCCCACGACTGTCGATCCCGACGATCCCGTAGGGCACGGTCACCTGTTCAATCTCGGCGCGGGTCAGCAGATCATCAGGGCGTTGCGGCGCAGATTCCCCCCCTGACTGAAAAATCGAAGGGAGGCTTCTTGCAACCTGAACAAGGGGGCTTTGCTGTTCCGTACCGCAACCGGAAAGAACCAGAAAACCGGCAGCAAGCAGGGGCCAAATCGATTGTGCGTTCATCGCCAGAATTGTCCCCATTGATCTGCCAGCTTTGGTTCGTGGTAATCAGTGACCAAGCCGTAAAGCCTGTTGCGCACATTCAGCCTTGCGCCGCCATCGCGTGTGATCGGCTTGAGCACCGCGTCGATAGACCGCTGGCTAGGCTGTCCGGCGAACCAGCTGAGCGGAACGGAAAGTGTTATGCCCTTGTCAAACGAGCCCTCGCCAAATTCTTCGGCCGATACGTTTGTCAGGGTAGCAAACGCCCCGACTTTCCAGCCGTTACCGAAGGTGCGTGCCAAAGAAACCGTTGCCCCAACATCCCCTGCCAGATAGCGCCCCACGTCCACCGCACCTTCGATACCATTTCCGAAGGTGTAATAGGCTGATGCATGGCCGGTCACGATGCCATAGTCCTGAAAACCAAAACGGCGGTCGAAATCGCGCTGGCGGGCATAATTGACCTCGACCCCAAGCGCGAGCTTGCTGTTGACAGGTTTCCATAGCACCTCGGCAGAGGCGCCGCCGAACATGGATTCCAGATAGCCAACGCTCACACGGCTGTAGATATTTTCGGCAGGGCGCGCGAAATATTCCAGTGTCAGAAAATCAATGCCGCTTGCCCCTTCACGGCCGTACAGCACAGCGTTGGTGCGAACCGGGGGCAAAAGCGATTCTGACAGGCGATTCGAATCGCCGATGTTGCCCGCTAGCTTGAACTGCACTGCGCCTGACAGCACGAGATTGGGCGAAAAGCTGTAGCTGGCAGAAAGCGCAGCCCCGACATCGGCCCGGATCGGTTGATCCGGGTCAAAGAATGACGTGGTCAGATATGGTGCGATCCCCCATTGAAAACGCGGCAAGACCTGAACAGGGGCGGCATCAAACGGGCCTGCACCGTCTTCGATGCGTACCGCGGCCAATGATAGGTCGGCACCATCAGGAGCATTTTCAAATGCCTCAATATCGGCACGCTGCAAGGTCACACGTGCGGTGCGCAGGCCCTGTACCGTCGGCACAATTTCAAATGTGCTGACGTAGGCAGGCATCACATGCGTCAATATCCGTGCCGTACGGCCAATGGCCTGAGGTTCTGCATCAAAGGTGGTGTTGCTGATCTGCACACGTACCGTCTGACCAGATATAGTCAGACCTTCCAGCGTAATCCCGCTTTGCAAAAGCACCGTTCCAACAGCGGTACGCAGATTGGCCTGATCAGCATCAGACATGACAGTGCCTTGCCCCCAGCTTGCCACGTCAGCACTGCGCGCCAGCACTGGCAAGGGTGCAGGTGCAATCGACCCGCCATAGGGCTGCCGCTTTGGGTTCAGCACGAAACTGGCCGTGGCACCAAACGTGGTTCCATACAGAAGATGACCACCCAAAGTGACAGCATCACTGACCTTGTATTGTGCCCCAAAGCTGAAAGGCGTTTCATAGTCCAGGGCACCTGACGCGCGTTCCGCGCGGTAATCATCAGACGAGTATTCAACAGACAGGCTAAGCCGGTCGGTTGCTTGCCAGTTGACCCCGGCGAAAATTGCAGCCGGGCCCCGAAACCATTGATCCGTGCTGAAGGTGCCACCAAGACCAAAATCACCATCCCGCGTGTCAAACCCGTCGCCAAAAATACTCAGCGGATTGCGGAAACTGTTGTTGGTACCAAGGCGCCCCCAACCAATACCGACAGAGGCATCAACACGGCCACCAAAAGCTTTTGACGCGACAAGGTATTCGGAAGAAAGCAGGCCCGTGCCGCCGATATCACGCAGACCAACGGCAATAGCAGGCCGGTAAGTGCCTTCCTTTACAAGCAGATATTGTATATCGACACTGCGGTCATAGTTGTCTTCGTCGCCACCGAAGTAGCCTTTCAGGTTGCTGTAGCGAAACGCCACTGACAAGCGTGGCGATGCCTGAAAGACAAGCGAATTGCGGTGAAATCCCGAAAAGTTCGAAATCGTCACACCCAGCGTGGCATCTGGCAAGGTACGCGCCGAAGGCATCTCAACATGACCGGGCGTGCCAGAAAAGGACAGGTGCACCGGTTCAAACGTTTGATCCTGCGCCTGCACCGGCAGCGCATGAAAGCTGACACTGGCCGTAAGGGCACAGACCAAAGCTGCCATGCAGCCAGATGACGCAGATCTGTGATGCTTGCTCAATGTGTCACCCCATTGCGTGAACCCACTCTATGGGTGGCGTTCTTGCCCATTCCACATCCTGTAGCAGATTGACAATGCCCCTGCCACCATCGAACACCCCACGTCAGCGAAAAAAGACCACTGCAGCCAACGGGATTCTGTGGTGCGATGGCTTGTCAAACCCGTGGCGAAAGGGTCTGAGTTCAGCCAGATATCATAAAGGCAGACCCCCGATATGACCGAAGATCACAAGCCAATTCAGGAAAAGGCAGGCGCGCTGGCCGGATTGCGCGTGCTTGA
>JBJOQW010000189.1:0-11222 GCA_046049665.1 Pseudomonadota bacterium
AGCTGGCTGATGAACATGCAGGAAATGGGTACGGCGATGCAGTTCCGCGCACCCGTGAAGCAGTTCATCCTGAACAACGAACGCCTTGGCATGGTGCGCCAATGGCAGGAATTGCTGCATGGCGAACGCTACAGCCAAAGCTGGTCAGAATCCCTGCCGGATTTCGTGAAACTGGCCGAGGCGTTCGGCTGCAAAGGCATCAAGTGCGAAGACCCCAAGGATCTGGACGATGCGATCATGGAAATGCTGCGCTATGACGGGCCGGTGATCTTTGATTGTCTTGTGGAAAAGCACGAAAACTGCTTCCCGATGATCCCGTCAGGCAAGCCGCATAACGAAATGCTGCTGGGCGATGCGGACACGCAAGGGGTGATCGGCGCCAAAGGGGCGGTGCTGGTGTAATCGGGCGGACCGGGGGACTAGTCCCCCGGCCCCCCAGGATATTTGTGAACAGAAAAAGGGGGCAGCCCGATGTCGGCGCTCAATATCAAACGCGGCTCAACCAACCATTCGGCATATGACCTGCGCGATCCGAACGCGCCGCATATGGAAACGCACACACTGGCCGTGGTGGTGGATAACGAAAGCGGTGTGCTGGCGCGCATCATCGGGCTGTTTTCGGCACGCGGCTACAACATCGAAAGCCTGACGGTGGCCGAGGTGGATCATCAGGGCCACCGTAGCCGCATTACGGTGGTCACACGCGGCACGCCTGCAGTGATCGTGCAGATCAAAAGCCAACTGGAACGCATGGTCGTGGTGCACGAAGTGCATGACCTCACGGCAGAGGGGCCTGCGGTGCAGCGGGAACTGGCACTGTTCAAGGTGGCGGGCAAAGGCGAGCACCGGATCGAGGCGCTGCGGTTGGCCGAGATCTTCCGGGCGAATGTGGTGGACAGCACGCTTGAATCATTCGTGTTTGAAATCACCGGCACACCGGAAAAGATTGATGCCTTTGCCGATCTGATGCGCCCATTGGGCCTGTTGGAAATGGCGCGCACGGGTGTGGCGGCCCTTTCGCGCGGGGTCTGACAGGTAGTGGCCGTGGTCAGTTGGCCCCGGCAATCCGCCTCACCCCGAATGTGTCGCAAGAAAGACCGCCCTGCCACCTGCGATGGCAATGCCGTTCAGGGGGGCTCGATGCCCCCCTGAACGGCAGCCCGCTATAGGGTATCGGCCGAAGGCACCACCAGACGCTGGCCCACGCTGAGGCGGTCAGGCGACGCAAGCAAGGCGCGGTTGGCCTCAAATATCACCGGGAAATACACCGCATCCCCGTAGAACTTTTGCGCAATTGACCCCAGACTGTCCCCCGGAGCAACCGTGTAGAACTGGTTCGACGTGCTTTCGCCAATGGCCGATGCCGTCACCCGCACCTCGACCCCTTCGCCAGCTGCAACCACGTCATTCGGATCAACCTGTTCAACGGCTCCAGAGGCAACCTGGGCCTTGGTCACAAGGGTTGACAGCAGCACCGCAGTATCCACCCGCCCATCGGCTGTGACCAGCGCAGATGGGACCGAAATGCGGCCACTTCCCGCCGCCTCATTGATCAGCGCATCAATGTAGGCGTCGGGCTGACCTTCGCGCAGTGCCGCGACCACAAGGCTTTCAAGCGTGGGAGCAACAGGCGCAGCTTCACCGCCGCCGCTGCGCAGCGCAGCCAAGCCTGCCAAGGCCCCTTGTGACATGTCTTGCAGGGCCGCATCCTCGGCCTTGACTTCGGTTGCGGGCAGGATCGACAGCTCTGCCAGAATGGCACTGGTCGTGCGATCCAGCCCTTCATCGCCGCCCCGGACGACGGGCTTGGCCAGCCGGCTGACCGGTACGGCAGCCGGGTCGGCGGCAGCCAGCAGATCGGCCGCCGCAGCCCCGCTGTTCTGGTCGGCCTCATCTGCAATCGCCAGTACCGGGCGTGGTGCCGCCATGGCCACCACTTCATCCGGGCCGGCGGTGGGTTCCGGGGTTTGGGCAACCTCGGCTGGCGTCGGGGTCGCCGTGTCAAGGGCTGTGGCTTTGTCTGCGCTGCGCAGCCAGCTGTAAAGCGCGCCCGGAGCGCCCGTAATCAGGGCTGTCATGCCCAGTACAAGGGCCAGATAGATCAGTGCTGCCTTCTTCATCATTCATTCCCCGCCGCAAGTGCCACTGGTGCAGCGGGCGCGCTGGCCTGCGCCACGGTCAGACCCAACATCTGCCAATCCTGCATTCCGCCCCGATAGTAGCGCAGTTTTTCAGGCGGATAGCCCGCCGCCCGCAGGGCACGAAGGCCTCGCATGGCCTGATCGCTCCACGCGCCATTGCAGAACAGCGTCAGTTCCGCCGCACCACTGAAATCAAATGTATCCCCCCCCAGTGGCGTGGCCCCAAGTGCCATCAGAATATCGTTGCGAAAAGGGTTGTCGCTGGCCAAGGTGGCAAAGGGCAGGTTCACAGCCCCGGGAATAGAGCCTTTGGCGAACCATTCTGGCAGGCGGGCATCCACCAGAACACCCGTACCTGCAGCCACCTGGTCCTGCAGGAAGGCGATCAGCTCCAGCTCTCCTATGGTCTGCACACCTGATACCGGCTGCATGGGCTGTACGCAAAACGGCGGGCAAGCCCGTGAGGTTTTGGCAAAATCGCCGGTCAGCACCGCGGCTTCATCCTGATTGCGGGCAATCACGATCGGTTGGCCTGCCACCACGACCTCGACCTGCGGCAAGTCTTCGGTCACGGCCACGGTCTGTGCCATCGCCTTGACTGGCAAAATAGCCAGAACTGCGCAGGCCAGCACGCCCAAGCGTGCATCCCTTGTCAACATATTGATCCGTCCCCCAACAGTTTTTCCCTATACGCGCATAACCAACGGCAGCCGGTATATGGCAGGAAATCGACCACAACATATTGACAGCACATTGGGCTTTGCACAATTGCCAATTGCGCTGCGCCGCCGCAGAAAAGGCGTTTTCGCGGGTTTCAAGCGACGGGCAGCAGGCCAGCTTCAGGCAACGGGCATCCGCGCCTCGGCCATTCCGGCGTACCAGCTTGCGCCAAAGGGAATCGCCGCGTCATCAAAGTTGTATGCGGGATGGTGCACCATGGCCGTATCCCCGTTGCCCAGAAAGATATAGGCCCCCGGCCGTTCGTTCAGCATGAAGCTGAAATCCTCGGCGCCCATCAACGGTGCGGCGTTGGTATCAACCCGGCCGGACACGGCCTGTGCCACTTCAGCGGCAAAGGCCGTATTTTCGGGTGCGTTCATGGTGACGGGGTAGCCCCGACGGTAATCGACAACAGCACGTGCCCCCAGCGTCGCCGCCATTCCTGTGGCCAGCTCAATCACCCTTGCCTGCACCTGATCCTGCACCTTCGGGTCCATTGTGCGCACGGTGCCCTTCAGCTTTACCACCTGCGGGATCACATTATGGGCTGTGCTGTCGGTTTCCACCGTGCAAACCGACACCACGACCTGCGCCATGGGGTCGACGTTCCGGCTGGCGATTGTTTGCAGGGCAACGATGATATGTGCTGCAACAACGGTTGTATCAATGCAATCATGCGGTTTGGCAGCATGGCCGCCCTTGCCGGTGACCATGATGTCAAACTGATCGGCCGCCGCCATCATGGCCCCTTCGCGAATAGCAAACTGCCCCACCGGAATGCCCGGCATATTGTGCATGCCGTAAACCTCAGTGATGTTCCAGCGCGCCATCATGCCATCGGCCACCATCTCTCGCCCGCCGCCGCCCCCCTCTTCGGCGGGTTGAAAGATCAGCACGACCTGCCCGTCAAAATTCCGCGTTTCCGCCAGATATTTCGCCGCCCCCAGCAGCATGGCCGTATGCCCGTCATGCCCGCAGGCGTGCATCTTGCCGGGAACGGTGCTGGCATATGCCACACCCGTTTGTTCCGTAATCGGCAGTGCATCCATGTCGGCGCGCAGACCGATCACCCGCCCCGAGGTATCTGTGCGCCCCTTGATCACGCCCACCACGCCCGTGCGTCCGATACCGGTTGTAACCTCATCCACAGCAAATGCCTGCAAAAGTTCGGCCACCCGTGCCGCCGTGCGGTGCACATCGAACAGCAGTTCGGGATGCGCATGAAAATCCCGCCGCCAGCCGGTGATTTCATCGTGCAATTCGGCAAGGCGATTCTTGATCGGCATCGGCATGGTCTCCTGTAACGGGTTGATGACAGGCTGCGCGAAAGGGCACGAGGCCGCAAGGGGCTTCAGCCAAAACGTGATGCCGCATCCAGCGCAAGGCCCGTGCCGACCGACCCCAGCATATCACCCGTTGCAACCGGCACACCGGGCAGCAGCGCCCCTACCAGCGCATGTAAGGCGGGCAGACCTGCCGACCCCCCGGTCAGGAACACGGTTGACAGGTTGGCAGGGGCAAGACCGGCCTGCGCCAGTGTGGCTGACAGGGTATCGGCAATGCGGTTCAGGGGGGCGGCAATCGCCTCTTCAAACGTGGCGCGCGTGACAACCGGATTGCCGCCGCCGGTCATGGCCGACAGGTGCAGGCGCGCGGCATCGCCACCAGACAGCGCAATCTTGGCGGCCTCAACGGCCATCGCCACCCCATGCCCCTGCCGTGTGGATAGCACGCGGATCATGCGATCCAGCTTTTCAGGTGAATCGGCCACAGCGCGCAGGGCCTTCAGGTCTGCGGCCACGCGCTGCGTGTAAAGCGTGTTGATGCGGTGCCATGTGGCCAGATCAAGGTAGTAATGCCGCGGCATGATCCCGCGCCCTGCCCCGGTGGTGCTGTGATAGCCCAGATGCGGCATGACGGCAGCAAGGGACAGCAGGCGGTCAAGGTCCGTGCCACCCACGCGCACACCGCCCGTGCCCAGCACATCATCGTTGCGGTCAGGCCGCTGCCACCTTTGCGGCCCGACACGCACGATGGAAAAATCCGATGTGCCGCCACCAATATCAACGATCAGCACCAGTTCTTCGCGCGCAACGCTTTGTTCGTAGTGCAGCGCGGCGGCGATGGGTTCCAACTGAAAGGCAATCTGGCGAAAGCCCACAGCCTTAGCGATGCCTTCCAGCGTGTCCTGTGCTGTGCTGTCAGCGGCGGGATCACCATCCACGAAATGCACAGGGCGGCCCAGCGTGACGGGGGGAGTGATAGTCGTGACCACATCAAGCTGGGCTTTCAGATGCGTGAAGAACCGCGCAATGACATCGCGAAAAGAAATGGCGCGTGCGCCCACCTGCGTGCGGTCCATCACCAGCGATGAGCCCAAGGTGGATTTCAGCCCGCGCATCAGGCGGCCTTCAACGCCTTCAACGTAGGCTTCAATCCCTGTCCGGCCAAACAGCGGCGGGCCATCGGCCTCCCAAAACACGGCAGAGGGGATGGTATTGTGGTCACCCTCCACGGCCAGCAGCCGGGCCTGGCCGCCCGTCGCCACGGCCACGGTGGAATTTGAAGTGCCAAAGTCGATCCCGCAGGTCAGCATGGCTAAAGCGCGGGGCCGGGGATCAGCGCCGACCCGTCGGTAAAGCGCGACAGGCGAAAGCGCGACCTGTCATGCCCGGTGGCGCGCCCCATGACCATGTCGGCGACGATGCGGCCAAAGGCGGGGCCGATGCCAAAGCCATGGCCGCACATGCCAGTAGCAATGGTCAGGCCCGGAATGGGGGCGTGATCGACGACAGGCACAACATCAGGCATGGTGTCAATCATGCCCGCCCATGTGGCGCGCAGACGCGGGCGGCCAAGGGTGGGGAAGGCACGGGCAAAGGCATCTTGCACCTGCCCCAACAGGCCCATGTTCGGCGCGGGGTTCAGAATGCGCATGGCCTCAAAGGGGGATGTACGGTCAGCATCCCATTTGCGCGGCGTGCCCCAGGCATCGGGAAAGCCACGCGGGGCCATGGCGCGCGCATTCGTGGACCTGTAATCCTTTTTGAACACGGGCCAATATGGGCGGATATGGCGAAAGGCGTCAGGCCCAAGATAAAAATCATGCGCGCCACCGGGGGCCAGTGTGTAGCCGCCATCGGCGCGTCGGCGAAAGGCAAAGGTATCATCCACACCGGCCACTTCGGGGCCAGCGGCAATGGGTTCCGTTGCCGCAACCGAGGCGCGGACAGACAATTGCGGGATCGCAACGCCCGCGCTGCGCAGAAACAGCGATGACCACGCCCCACCCGCAACAACCACCCGGTCACATGCAATGCGGCCCTGTTCGGTGACAACTCCTGCCACGCGCCCTGCCGCAATGTCCAACGCGCGGACAGCGCAGTTTTCCACGATGATGGCCCCTTGCGCCACCGCCCCCGCCGCCAGCAAAGGCACGGCTGCCCAAGGTTCGGCCTTGGCATCAGATGGCGTGTGCATGGCCCCTACCCAAGGTGCCGTAGCCCCCGGCAAGTGCGTCGCCGCCTCGGCCCGGGTCAAAAGGCGCGTATCAACGCCCAGCGCACCGGCATGCGGCAGCCAGTCTGCAAAGCCCTGCATTTCGCCCTCGGTCCGCGCCAGATACATCACCCCGGTCCGCCGGAACCCCAGTGCATCACCAAACTGCTGCGCCAGCGTCTCCCATATCCGCAGCGCCTCGATCACCATCGGCAATTCCGCCGGATCGCGCCCCGTCTGGCGGATCCAGCCCCAGTTGCGGCTGCTTTGTTCGCCCGCCACCCTGCCCTTTTCGCACAAGACAACGCGCTGTCCGGCCTTGGCCAGATACCACGCCGTCATCACCCCGATGATCCCGCCCCCCAACACCACCACATCCGCCTGCGCGGGTGGCGGGCCGGGAAAGCGGATCGGCGTTGCATCCGTTATCATGCGCACATGTCCAGCAGGCGTTCCATGAAGGCCTGTCCTGCCTGAAATTCCGACAGTTCCAGATATTCATCCACCTGATGCGCCTGCGCGATATCCCCCGGCCCGCAGACCACACAGGAATAGCCCGCCGCCTGAAAATGCCCGGCTTCCGTGCCGTAACTGACCACATGCACCCCGTTGTCACCCGTCAGGCCCCGCGCCAGTTCCTCGGCCACGCCTTGCGCCTCGGGTGCCAATCCGTTCAGTTCGAAATACATGTCCAGATCAATGCCCGCCGTTGGTGCCACCTTTTGCATCGCCGCTGCCACGCCTGCGCATTCGGCACGGAAGCGCGCGATCCAACCGTCCTTGTCCTCATCCGGCACCACGCGGAATTCAAACGAAAACCGGCAATCGCCCGCCGTGATATTATGCGCTGTGCCCCCCGCAATCATGCCCGTATGCAGCGTGGTAAAGGGCGGATTGAACAGCGCGGCCAATTCTGATGGCGCGCGCGCCTGAATCGCCGCGTTCTGGTCATTGGCCCACTGAATGATGCGCGCCGCCTCCATGATCGCCGACACGCCTTGCGGCAGCAGTGACGAATGCACCTCATGCCCACGCACATGCACCTTGAAGCCCGCCCCACCCTTATGCGCCGTCACCACCTGCATGCGTGACGGTTCACCCACGATCACCGCAGTTGCGCGGGGCAGGTCTGCCATGGCGGCAATCAGCGGCGGCGCACCGGTGCAGCCCACCTCTTCATCGTAACTCAGCGCAAGTTGCAATGGCCGCCGCACCCCGCGCCGCGCGGCTTCGACCAGGGCCCAGATCGACAGGGCCACAAACCCCTTCATGTCACAGGTGCCGCGCCCGTAAAGCCGCCCATCGCGTTCCACCACTGTCCATGGATCGGTCGCCCAATCCTGCCCGTCCACTGGTACCACATCCGAATGGCCAGACAGCACCACGCCGCCGGAAATGTCAGGCCCGACATGGGCATAGAGCCCGGCCTTCATCTTGTCAGGGGACCATTGTCGTGCCGATGCAATGCCATGGCTGGCCAGATACCCCTCGACCCAACCGATCAGATCAAGGTTGCTGTCGCGGCTGACCGTGGGAAAGGAGACCAGCCGGTCAAGGACAGCGCGGGGGGAAAGTGGGGTGTTCATTGCATGCTCCTGTTCTGCCCAAACTGCGCGGGCAGCGGGCAAAGGGCAAGCCTAAGCGAAAGGGCGCTGATGTAACGCAAGGTCACGGTGTGAAAATCTCTGGACGGACGGGGAAGAAACGGTGCAGCATGCGCGAAATGGGGCGGGCCGCGGCCAAGACCCCAAAGAATGAACCTGGGGAGCGTCCATATGCCCGATGGGGCACAGCCCGTCCTTGATGTCAGGGGCCTGAAGACCGTTTTCCGCACACGCGGTGGCGAAGTTCATGCCGTGAATGACGTGAGCTTTCACCTGCAACCCGGTGAATTGCTTGGCGTTGTGGGCGAAAGCGGATCAGGAAAATCGGTTACGATGATGTCGTTGCTGGGCCTGCTGCCCTCGCCCCCGGCGGATGTGCGCGGCGGGCAGGTGATGCTGGGCGGGCAGGATTTGCTGAAGATCGGCGTTGATGCCTTGCGCCATGTGCGCGGTGCCAAGGTGGGTTTCGTGTTTCAGGACCCTATGACCAGCCTGAACCCGGTCTTCACCGTGGGCAATCAGCTGATGGAACCCCTGCGCCTGCACATGGGCATGACGAAGGCGCAGGCCGCCGACCGCGCGGTGGAACTGCTGGAACTGGTGGGCATCCCGGATGCGCGCAACCGCCTGAAGGCCTATCCGCACCAGTTTTCGGGCGGCATGCGGCAACGCGTGATGATTGCCATAGCACTTGCCTGTGACCCCGATGTGCTGATCGCGGATGAGCCGACCACGGCGCTGGATGTGACGATTCAGGCGCAAATCCTTGAACTCGTGCGCGAATTGCGCAGCAAGCTGGGCATGGCGATTGTCTGGATCACGCATGATCTGGGTGTGATTGCGGGCATCGCCGACCGGGTGATGGTGATGTATGGCGGCCAGGTGGTGGAACAAGCCCCGGTGGCACAGTTGTTTGCCAACCCGCAGCACCCCTACACGCGCGCCTTGCTGAAAACGATTCCGAAACTGGGCGGTGAACGTGAGGCGCGCCTGCAGGTGATTGAAGGCCAGCCGCCGCTGATGACCGGCGCGCCGGTGGCCTGCCCGTTCCGTGCGCGCTGTGTGCATCAGATGGGCATTTGCCACGAAAAGAACCCGTCGCGCCGCGCCGTGGATCGCCAGCCCGTCGGATGGGGCCATGACGTGGCCTGCCACTGGGAGGCAGCGGATGCTTGACGCCCTGCGAATGCCTCTGGTTCAGGTGCGCGACCTGAAGATGCACTTTCCCATCCACACCGGCGTGTTCCGCCGCCATACCGGTGATGTGAAGGCCGTGGACGGCGTGACCTTTGACATCATGCAAGGCGAGACGCTGGGCCTTGTGGGCGAATCCGGTTGCGGCAAAAGCACCGTGGGGCGTGCGCTGATCCGGCTGTATGATCCGACGTCGGGGTCAGTCACTATCAACGGCACGGATATTGCCACACTTGATGCCGAGGGCCTGCGCAAGATCAGGCCCGCCATGCAGATGGTGTTTCAAGACCCGCAGGCCAGCCTGAACCCCCGCATGAAACTGGCCGAAATCATTGGCGAGCCCTTGCTGGAACATACCACGCTGTCGCCCGACGAACGCATGGCGCGCGTGCACGAGTTGATGGATGCCGTCGGCCTGAACCGCCGCTTTGCCAACCGGTTCAGCCATGAATTTTCCGGCGGGCAGCGCCAGCGCATCGGCATTGCCCGCGCCTTGGCCCTGAACCCCAAATTCATCGTCTGCGATGAACCCATCGCCGCCCTTGACGTGTCGATTCAGGCGCAAGTGGTGAATTTGCTTGAGGATTTGCAAGCCGAATTCGGCCTGACCTACCTGTTCATCAGCCATGATCTGTCCATGGTGCGCCATATCGCTGACCGTGTGGCAGTGATGTACCTTGGCCGGATTGCCGAACTTTCGCCCCGTGACGATCTTTATGCGCGGCCCCTGCACCCCTATGCCAAGGCGCTGCTCTCTGCCGTGCCCGAGGCCGACCCAGCACGCGAGGCGACGCGCCAGCGCATCATCCTGAAGGGCGATGTGCCATCACCCGCCAACCCGCCCAAAGGGTGTACTTTCTGCACGCGCTGCCCGCAGGTGTTTGATCTGTGCCGCGAACTGCGCCCCGAACTGACAGAGGTGGAACCCGGCCGCATGGTCGCCTGCCATCTGTTCAACAACCCCGCCAGCGGATCAACCGCTGGACCCGAGGTACAAGAGCCTAACCAACAAGGAGTGTCCACATGACATTGAAAACCACCCTTCTGGGTGCAGCGGCCATCATGGCCCTTGCACCCGCAGCCTTTGCCGAACGCGGGGCCGACGGCAACGTGAACGTGCTGTATTGGCAAGCGCCATCCATCATGAACCCTTACCTGTCGTCCGGCACCAAGGACGTTGAGGCAGGCTCGCTTGTGCTTGAAGGTCTGGCTGGCTTTAACGAAAAAGGCGAAGTTGTTCCGCGCCTTGCCGCCGAAATTCCCACGGTTGAAAATGGCGGCCTGTCGGCTGACCTGACAACGATCACCTGGAAATTGCAGCCCGGCCTTTTGTGGTCTGACGGCACGCCCGTGACGGCAGCCGATGCCGTGTTCACATGGCAGTATTGCACGGATGAGGCTGGCGGTTGCGCACAGGCTGCGCGCTATGAAGGCATCACGAGCGTGGAAGCCGTGGATGATCTGACCATCAAGATTACCTTCGCAGCCCCCAAGCCAAACCCGTATCAGGCATTTGTCGGCGGCACCTCGCCCATTCTGCAGGCAGCCCAGTTCAAGGACTGCACCGGCGCAAAGATGCCAGAGTGCACCGCGCAGAACAACGCGCCCATCGGCACCGGGCCTTTCATGGTCACCGATTTCAAGGTGAACGACGTGGTCACCCTGGCCGCCAACCCGAACTACCGCGATCCGGCCAAGCCAGCCTTCGCCACGATGACGCTGAAGGGCGGCGGCGATGCAGCGGCAGCCGCGCGCGCCGTGATGGAAACGGGCGAGTTTGATTATGCCTGGAACACCCAGATCGCGCCTGACATGCAGACAGCCATGGCCGCAGGCGGCAAGGGCGTATTCGTCAACGGTTTCGGCACGCTGGTTGAGCGGATCGAGATGAACATGACCGACCCGTCGCCAGAGCTTGCTGAAGGCGTGCGGTCAACCCCGGCAAATGCACACCCGATCCTGTCGGACATCAAGGTTCGCATGGCCTTGTCCATGGCGATTGACCGCCAGCTTCTGGTTGATGTTGGCTATGGCAGCGCGGGTCGCCCGACCTGCAATCTGGTGC
>JBJOQW010000190.1:0-5860 GCA_046049665.1 Pseudomonadota bacterium
GCCTTCCGGCTGATGCGGGGCCCCGGCAAACTGCCGCCCGCCCAAGCGCGTGAGATTGCCATCGAAAAGCTGCGCCGCGTGGGATTGCAGCCGCGCGTGGCCGACCTGTTGCCAGCCGAGCTTTCGGGCGGCATGCAGAAACGCGTGGGGCTGGCGCGGGCCATTGCGGCCCAGCCCGAGATCATCTTCTTTGATGAGCCGACCACCGGCCTTGATCCGATCATGGCAGGGGTGATCAATGACCTGATCCGCGAAATCGTGGTGGAAATGGGCGCCACGGCCATGACCATCACGCATGACATGACATCGGTGCGCGCAATTGCCGATAACGTGGCCATGCTGCACGACGGGCTGATCCGCTGGACAGGCCCGGTATCCGCACTTGATTCGGCCCCCGACCCCTATGTTCAGCAGTTCATCCATGGCCGCGCGACTGGCCCGATCGAAGCCATTCGCTAGCATTTCACCCTCTGGTTGCGCATCCGTTTCCGGGTGCGAAACAATGGCAGGCTGTGATGCGGGTTTGGGATAACTCCCCCCAGATTCTTCAAGAATTCCTTTGCAATAACAGGGCGTTTTGCCATTCCATGCCATGAAAAGGCCGCAATTTGCGGAACCGGCAATGGGGGTTGCGAAAGAAATGGTGCGGGAACGGTATGCGCTGTTGCGCCTGGCGCAGGATTGGGGGCAGAACGCGGCCCATGTCATCATCATCTGCACGGCGATCGTGCTGTTGGGGCTGACGCTGGCGGCGGCGTTTGGCACCCTGCCATGGCCCAGCATGGCGCTGTCTTTCGGCGGCACGGACCTGCCGCAGGCGGGCATGTTGCTGCAGGTTCTGGTGACGCTGCTGTTCGTGCTTCTTTGCTTTTATCTGCCGGCCAATACGCGCATGGCGCGGCTGGAACGGTCGCACCGCAGCTTTGCGATGGGGATGGAGGATGTGGCGCGGGCCTACCGGATGGCGCATGCGGCGGACCGGGCGGGGGTGTTCGCGCTGTCGGGTGAGTTTGACACGATGCGCGCGCGGATGGAGCATCTGCGCAAGCATCCGGACCTGGGGCATCTGGAGCCGGAAATCCTGCAGATGGCGGCACAGATGAGCTATGAGACGCGCGAGCTTGCGCGGGCCTATTCGGATGACAAGGTGGCGCGGGCGAAGATGTTCCTGAAGCAACGTCAGGAAGAGGTGCAGTCACTGACAGACCGGATTGCGACGGTGCGGTCAGTGGTGGATGATCTGAAGCGCTGGTCAGCGGATGTGGATGCCGAAGAGCGGATCGCGCAGGTGCAGATGAAGCGGCTGGAGGCCGATCTGCGCGAGCTGCTGCCGCCCCTTGGGCTGACCCTGTCAGACCGCAGCGGCGAAAACGTGGTAGCGCTGCCAAAGCCGGGCAAATAGCACGGCTTGCAGCGCGCAGTCCGGCCCCCTATTCTTCCGGCATGACCAATACCGACAAAGCCCTGAACCTGGCCCTTCTGGTGCTGTTCCCCGTAGCCTGGTTCGCGCCCCTGATGCGGGCAGGCCTGTTGCCGCTGTTTGGCCTGGATGAGATTTCAGTCATCACCGGGCTGCAATCGCTGTGGGGAAGCGATGTGTTCCTGGCACTGCTCGTTACCATCATGGCAATCTTCGCGCCGTGGATGAAAACAATCGGCCTTGCGCTGTTGCATTTCAACCTGCTGTCGCCGCGCGTTTTGCCTGCGCTGCACGTGATGGGCAAACTGGCGATGGCCGATATCTTTCTGCTGGCGTTGTATATCGTTGTGGTCAAGGGCGTAGGCATGGCGACGGTCGAAGTGGCATGGGGCATGTATCTGTTCACCGCCTGCATCCTTTTGTCGATGTGGATCGGGCACCGGTCCAAACATTGAGGACACAGGGCCGCGCCCGACCTCGGGATGGCGCACCAACGTTGGTTCTGGACACTTTATGGTGCAGCTACTTTTGCCGAATTTCTGCTGGCAACCGTTGCATCGCGCCCTCCCGGGGGGAGGTCGGGCGCGGCCCGGCGGCGCAAGCGCCTTGATTCCGGGCAAAGAAAGCAAGCGGGGCCTTGTCCCGCGTGGCTGATCCGGGCACACACTGACTCATGAGCAAACAATCCGCCACATTCACCTGCACATCCTGCGGTGCCGCGCACAAGAAATGGCAGGGGCGCTGCGATGCCTGTGGTGCGTGGAATTCCATTGTTGAGGAAGCCCCGCTTTCCGCTGGCCCAAAGGCACTTGGCGGCAAGGGGCGGCAAATCACGCTGACCGATCTTGCCACCGAAGAGGCCCCGCCACCCCGCGCAGGATCAGGCATTGCCGAGTTGGACCGCGTGCTGGGCGGTGGCCTTGTGCCCGCATCAGCCATCCTTGTTGGTGGTGACCCCGGCATTGGCAAATCCACCCTGCTGTTGCAGGCCGCCGCCAGCTTTGCCCGGCGCGGCACGTCGGTCATGTATGTCTCGGGCGAAGAGGCCGCCGCACAGGTGCGCATGCGCGCCGCGCGCCTTGGCCTGACGGATGCGCCCGTGCAGCTGGGCGCCGAAACCAACCTGCGCGATATCCTGACCACGCTCGATGCTACGCGCCCTGCCCTTGCGATTATCGATTCCATCCAGACCATGTGGCTGGATACGGTCGAATCTGCCCCGGGTTCCGTCAGCCAGGTGCGCGCCGCCTGCCACGAGCTGGTCACCTTTGCCAAAAAGCGCGGCGTGGCAGTGATATTGGTGGGCCATGTCACCAAGGATGGCCAGATCGCTGGCCCGCGCGTGGTGGAACACATGGTTGATACCGTGCTTTATTTCGAAGGCGAGCGTGGCCACCAGTTCCGCATCCTGCGCGCTGTGAAAAACCGCTTCGGCCCGGCGGATGAGATTGGCGTGTTCGAGATGACGGGTGATGGTCTGGCCGAGGTGACCAACCCATCAGCCCTGTTCCTGTCTGACCGCGATAAACCCGCGCCGGGATCAGCCGTATTCGCCGGGATTGAAGGCACGCGCCCCGTGCTGACGGAAATTCAGGCCCTTGTCGCCCCCTCGCCGCTTGGCACGCCGCGTCGCACGGTGGTGGGGCTGGATTCGGGCCGTCTGTCCACCATTCTGGCGGTGCTTGAGGCACGCTGCGGCATCCCGTTCACGGGGCTGGATGTGTTTCTGAATGTGGCGGGTGGCCTGCGGGTGAACGAACCGGCGGCCGATCTGGCCGTGGCGGCGGCCCTTTTGAGCGCGCGTGAAGATGTGGCAATTCCGCCAGATATGGTGCTATTTGGCGAGATTAGCCTGTCTGGCGCGCTGCGCCCGGTGGGGCAGACAGAAAACAGGTTGAAAGAAGCGTCAAAACTTGGTTTTTCCCAAGCGGTTGCCCCAAGCCGGTCAAAGATCGGCGAAGGGGCGGGCATGAAGGTGCGCCAGATGGCGGATCTGACGGCCTTTGTTGGCGAAATGTTCGGCGCGGGCTAGGCCCATAGGCAGGAGAGACGGCATGGATTTCACAGTGGTTGACGGCGTTGTTGCCGTGCTGATCATCCTGTCGGCGATACTTGCCTACAGCCGCGGCTTGGTGCGCGAGCTGATGGCCATTGTCGGCTGGATTGGTGCGGCCATCCTAGCCTTTATCTTTGCCGGGCAGGCACAGCCGTTGGTCAAGGAAATTCCGGTGATCGGTGATTTCCTGCGCGACAGCTGCGAATTGTCGATCATCGCGGCCTTTGCCGGCGTGTTTGCCATTGGGTTGGTGCTGGCCGCCCTGTTCACGCCGCTTTTGTCATCTGTCGTGCAACGCTCTGCCCTTGGCGGCGTTGATCAGGCGCTTGGCTTCCTGTTTGGTGTGCTACGCGGCGTGGTGCTGGTGCTGATCGCCTTTGTCGTCTTTGACCGCGCCGTGGCCGCCAATACCGTGCCGATGGTTGATAACTCGCGCACGGCCAAGGTTGTGGCGTCCATTCAGGGCCAAATTGATGCGGCCATCCCATCAGATGCGCCGGGCTGGATTCTGACGCGCTACAATGACCTGACCAAGGTCTGCGCCGCCCCCGCCGAACCGGCACCTGCAGAACCCGCACCCGCCCCTGCAAATCCGTGATTTGCATGTGACAGGGGCGTGACATCCGCCCCTGTCTGTTCTACATGCTGGCCATCCTTCTGCCGGATCAGGACAGCCCCCCATGCGCATGCCATCCCACCCCTTCGATGATGACAAGTTGAAGGAGGAGTGCGGGATTTTCGGCACCATCGGCGTGCATGATGCCAGTAACTTCGTGGCCCTTGGCCTGCACGCCCTGCAACACCGCGGGCAAGAGGCGGGCGGCATTGTCAGCTATGACCCCGCGCATGGCTTCAACTCGGCCCGCCGTTTCGGCTATGTGCGCGACAATTTCACCAAACGCGATGTGATGGATACCCTGCCCGGCCAGCTTGCCATCGGCCATGTGCGCTATTCCACCGCCGGGTCCAAGGGGGCCACGGCGATTCGCGACGTGCAGCCGTTTTTTGGCGAGTTTTCCATGGGTGGTTGTGCCATTGCCCATAACGGCAACATCACCAACGCCGATGCCCTGCGGCGCGAGCTGATTGAACGCGGGTCGATCTTTCAATCATCCTCTGACAGCGAATGCATCATCCACCTGATGGCGCGGTCGATCCAGAAAACCCTTGCCGAACGCATCAAGGATGCCCTGCGCCGGGTGGAAGGCGCGTTTTCCGTGGTGGCCATGACGCGCACCAAACTGATCGGCGTGCGCGACCCCTTGGGCGTGCGCCCGCTGGTGCTGGGGCGGATCAGTGATTCTGCATGGGCGCTGTCTTCGGAAACCTGCGGGCTGGATATCATCGGTGCGGAATTCGTGCGCGAGATCGAGCCCGGCGAAATGGTGGTGATCGAGGATGGCAAGGTCAACTCCAGCCGCCCCTTCACCCCCGCCAAATCGCGCTTCTGCATCTTTGAGAACGTCTACTTCAGCCGCCCTGACAGCATCATCGGTGGGCGTTCCGTCTATGAAACGCGCGAAGCGATTGGCCGCGAACTGGCCCGCGAAGCCCCGGTTGACGCCGATCTGGTCTGCCCCGTGCCCGACAGCGGCACGCCTGCCGCCATCGGCTATAGCCGTGAATCGGGCATCCCCTATGCCATGGGCATCATCCGCAACCAGTACATGGGCCGCACCTTCATTGAACCCACGGACCATATCCGCAACATGGGCGTGCGCCTGAAGCTGAACGTCAACCGCGCCCTGATCAAGGGCAAGCGCGTGATTCTGGTGGACGATTCCGTGGTGCGCGGCACGACCAGCCGCAAGATCAAGGACATGATCCTTGAGGCAGGCGCCGCCGAAGTGCACTTCCGCATCGCAAGCCCCCCCACCGCATGGCCCTGCTTTTACGGCGTCGATACGCCCGACCGCGACAAACTGCTGGCGGCCACGATGAGCGAAGAAGAAATGCGCGACTGGATCGGTGTCGACAGCCTGAAATTCATTTCGCTCGATGGCCTTTACCGCGCCGCAGGGCAAGCACAGGGCCGCGACAATGCCAGCCCGCAGTATTGCGATGCCTGCTTTTCCGGCGATTATCCCGTCAGCCCCTCAGACAAGATCGAACAGGGCTTTCAGATGAAGGCCGCTGAATGACCGCAGCCGCGGTTGATGCCTATATCGCCGCCCTGCCCCCCGATCAGGCCCGTGCCCTGACTGACCTGCGCGCCCTGATCGCCGCCCACTTGCCGGACCATCTGGAAACCATCAGCTACGCAATGCCCGGCTTCCGCCAACCCGGCCCCAAGGGCAAGATGGTGGTGGGCTACGCAGCATTTGCCCGCCACTGCGGCCTTTATCCCCATTCCGGCAACACCATCCCCCAGATCGACTGCCGCC
>JBJOQW010000191.1:0-9405 GCA_046049665.1 Pseudomonadota bacterium
ATCGGGCACAAGCAAAGGAAACACCTGCCCTTTTGCCCGCGCAACACGGTAGCCAGGCAAATGTGCCGGGTGCATTTCCACTGTCCGCCCAAGCACGATGGCCAGCAATGGCGGATGTGACAACGTGCCGTAAAAGAAGAAATCGGTCACGGCCAACGGCGGCTTGTTGCCTCGGCCGCCACACCTGCCAGCGCCGCCCCCACCAGCACGGTGGCAATGATTTCAAGGGTCAGCAGGCCCTGCCCTTTCTCCACGATGATTTCGAACACCGCCAACACGGCCTCCATCGGCCCGTCATACCGGCCCTTCGTCGAAATCACGACCATTTCGTAGATCGCGAATATGAGCAGCGTAAAGAACACGGCCGTCAGGGCCGTGCGGATACCAGATCCGATCGCCGCACTGTTGCCCTTGCCCACCAGAACGCCCATCACGCGCCAGCCGCAGATCAGGCTGATGGCCGTCGCCCCTTCACGCAGCCATGTGGTCCGCGCCCCGGTCGTGATGCCCTGCGCATAAAGATCGGCCACAAAGAAGCCCAGCAATGCGAACAAGACGGCGGAGACAAGTTTGGCGGCTGTCGGCATGATACCCTTTACGGTCTGGTCACCGTGATCTGCGTTACATCACAGTTACCGCCGCGAAACGTGCCCGCGCAAGAGGTCAGATAAAAGTTCCACATCCGCCGGAAGCGATCATCAAAGCCCATCTTTGCCACTTCCGGCCAGCGCGCGTTGAAATCATCATGCCACCGGCGCAGCGTCTGGCTGTAACTTTGGCCAAATTCGATGGACCCCTTCACCTTCAAGCCCGCCTTGACGATTTCGCGGCGCAGTACGGACGGGCTGGGCAGCATACCGCCCGGAAAGATGTATTTCTGAATGAAATCAACGCCCCGCTTGTACACTTCCCAGCGATGATCCTGCACGGTGATGATCTGCAGCGTCGCATGCGCCCCCGGTTTCAGCCGTGCGTGCAGCGTGTTGAAATAGACCGGCCAATAGCGTTCGCCCACAGCCTCGAACATTTCAATGCTTGCGATGCCGTCATAAAGCCCCGTCTCATCGCGGTAATCCTGCAGCTTTATGGTCACACGGTCGGCCAGCCCCGCCCGCGCAATCCGCGCCACCGCAAAGTCATGCTGTGCCTGACTGATGGTCAGCGCCGTGACGCGAAGGCCACGATCACGCGCCGCATATTCGGCAAACCCACCCCAGCCACAGCCAATTTCCAGCACGTGATCTCCGGGTTTCACCCCCATCTGATCCACCATGCTGGCGTATTTCTGCTGTTGCGCCGCCTCAAGGCTTTCCTGCCCGGTGCGGAACAGGGCTGACGAATAGGTCATGCTGTCGTCCAGCCAGAGGCTGTAGAAATCATTGCCCAGATCATAGTGATAGGCGATGTTCTTCTTGGCCTGCGTCTTGCTGTTGGATTGCCACCAGAAGCGCAGCTTTTCATAGGCGCGCAGCAGCCCCATGCCGGGATAGCCGTCATAGACATCATTGTTGCCTTCGTGGATCAAGTCCATGAAGGCCATCAGATCAGGTGTTGACCACCAGCCATCCAGATAGGCATCGCAAAAGCCAAGATCGCCTTCGCGGATCAGCCGCGCGAAAGTGTCGGGGTTGTGAATGATCAGTTCGGCCACCGGGCCGGGCTTGGACCCTTCGGCCCGAAAGCGCCGCCCATCCGGCAGCACGAAATCCATCCGCCCGTGTTGCAACCGTTTGGTCACCTCATAGGCTGTCGCAAAGTAGCGCGGCAGGCCTTTCTGGCCCTTGGTTGTCGTCAAAACCGTCATGTTCCTCCCCCGAGGGCTTTTTCTTAATCAATCAGTTACGCTACTTAGCCTCAAGAGTTTCTTTGGCCATAGGCTTTCAACGCGCGCGCCCGCCCTTCCGCAAGGTCAATCAGTGGCAAGGGGTAGGCCCGCGCCGGATCAAGCGCCCATTTTTGTGGCACAGCGTCAAAATAGGCGCGCGCTTGCGCCCCTGGGTTGCGTGACAGTTCGGCGATCCAGCGTTTGCGGTAGATGCTGCCCGGATCAAACTTTTCGGCCTGCGTGGCCGGGTTGAAGATACGGAAATAGGGTGCGGCATCGGGGCCCGACCCTGCCGCCCATTGCCAGCCCATGGCATTGGCAGCCGGATCCCAATCCGTCAGGCAATTTTCGAACCACTTCAGGCCGACCCGCCAATCGGTCAGCAGATGTTTGGTCAGGTAGCTGGCCACAATCATGCGGCCGCGGTTGTGCATTGTGCCTGTTACATACATCTCGCGCATGGCGGCATCCACAAAGGGCTCACCCGTCAGGCCCTGTTTCCAGCGCGTCGCATCGGGGTTTTCACCGCGCCAGGGGAATGCATCCCATTCCGGCTTCCAGTTGCCGCTGGTGATATGCGGTGTGTGAAACATCAGATGGTAGGCAAATTCGCGCCAGACAACTTCCTTGCAAAACGTCTCGGCCCCACGTTTGCCTTCATGCCAGGCGCGCTGCCCGGCATGCCAGACCGTGCGCACGCCAATCTCGCCCAGTGCCAGGTTCTGTGATAGGCCTGATGTTCCGTCTTCGGCGCACATGTCCCTTGCGCGCACATAGTCATCCACCGGCCCCGCAATGAACCATGCCAGCCGGTCAAGCGCGGCCTCTTCACCCACCCGCTGATACCGCTGCACGATATCTGCCCCGCGCCGCATGGCCTCCCCCAGATGCCAGTCAGCCAGACTATCTGAAACCGGCCACAGCCCCGGCGCGCGCAACGCCGTTGGCGCGGGCGCGGGTGAGGGCACATCCCGCCCCTGCACGGCGCGCCAATAAGGCGTGAACACCTTGTAGAACCCGCCCGCTCCAGTTTCCACCGTATGCGGCTCGTGCAGCAGATGCCCCGCATGGCTGACCGCGCCCGGCAAGGCCGCCTTCACCGCCGTGTCGCGTGCCATGGCCGCCGGATCATACAGCCGTTGCCAGTGCACGCCTGCAGCCCCGGTTTCGGCCATCACTGCCCGCAGCACATCCAGCGCCGCCCCCCGGCGAAAGGTCATCCGGCTGCCAATTCCGGCCAGACGCTGCGCGAAATTCGCCAGCGAAAGGCCCAGCCGCCACTTTGCCGCCGCCCCCAGCGCTTCGGTTTCCGGGTCCAGAATGAACAAGGGGATCAAGGGCCGCCCCGTTGCCACGGCCGCCGCCAGCATCGGGTGATCCGACAGGCGCAAATCACGCCGGAACCACAAAATCAACGGCGCGTCAGTCATGCCTGTCTCTCCATGTTGTGCAAGGCAGATAACCCGCACCACTGCCCTTTCAATGTCGCATAAATATCCCCGCGGGCTGAGGACCGCAGTGACGAAGGGGGCCGACCGCCCCCCTGATTTTTCGTCGAAAAATCAGGACCCTCCAGCTGCCGCACCACGATTTTTCGTCGAAAAATCAGGACCCTCCAGCTGCCACACCACGATTTTTCGTCGAAAAATCGGGGCCCAACGGCTGCCACACCACGATTTTTCGTCGAAAAATCGCGCCCTACAACACCCGGTCCAGCGCCGCGATTGCCCGGTTAACCTCGGCAGCACTTGTATAATGCACAAGGCTTAACCGCAGCACGCCTTTGTCCGGGTCAATCCCCATCGCTTGCAATGGCCGCACGCCATAAAAGTCGCTTCCCCCGCAGTTGATGCCCAACTGCCCCAAAGCCCGCGCCACCGGCTCGGCCTCACCTGCCAGCTCCACCGCCACCGTTGGTGCCCGCGCCGCAGCATCCCGCGGGCCCACCAGCCGCAAATCGTTGCGCGCCGCCAGATACGCCAGCAAGGGCGCCACGACCGCCACCTCTGCCGCCCGCATCAGGCCATGCACGCCGGTGTTGCGCGTCAGCGCATCCCCGCAAATCCCGTGATGCGCCGCTAGCGCATCGACATAATCTGCCATCCCCGCGCAGGCCGCAATCTGCGCGTGATCCGGCCCCGAGGGCGTGAACCGCTTGTACAGCACCCCTGCGTTGAAATGGTGCCCCTGCGCTGGCAAGGCCCAGCCCATCGCCTGCCGGATCACCATGATCCCCTGATGCGGCCCATAGGTCTTGTAGGTGGAAAACAGATAGGCATCGCAGCCCAATGCCGCCACATCCGGAAAGCCATGCGGCGCATAGCTGACCCCGTCCACCACCGTCCAGGCCCCCGCATCCCGGCACATCGCACAGATCGCCGCCACATCATTCAGCGCTGCCACCACGTTCGAACAATGCGGAAACGCCACCAGCCGCACGCGGCCATCCGCCAGAAGGCCTGCCAGATCCTCCGGGTTCAAAAGCCCCGTATCCCGGTCAATCTGCCATTCGCGCACCTCAACACCGCTGTCCGCCAGCCGCCGCCACACCCCCGAATTCGCCTCGTGGTCCTGATTGGTCACCACGATAGCGCCTTTGCCTGCCATATGCTGCCGCAACGCCTGCGCCAGAACATAGGTGTTCGTGCTGGTTGACGGGCCAAAGCTGACCTCATCGCCCGCCACCCCCATCATCGCTGCAAGCCGTGCGCGCGCCTCGTCCATCTCGGCCCCTGCCAGCTCTGACACCGCGAAGGGATGATAGGGCTGCACCTTGCGCGTCCGGTAGAACCGCTCCAGCCGCTCGACCACCTGACGGCAGGGATATGACCCACCCGCGTTTTCCAGATGCACCTGGCCCGCCAGCGCCCCATCAAACGCCGGAAACTGCGCCCGCACAAAATTCAGATCAAGACCGGTCATTTTTGCCCCCTTGCCACCGTCATCTGCCATAAATCATTGCAAAGGCGCAGATCACAGGCCCTTCACGCGCCATCATGCAAAAATTATCGGCAGTAGCCCTTGTCATGCTGCAACCTTCCGTCCACTTTTCGTTTGTCGCTTGTGCCAACTGGCACATTTTCATAGCGTCGCCTGATAACAAAGCGGGTCTCCTTCGGGGAGGGCGGACCTGCGACAACAGACGAGGAGCGTCCATGACCATCAGAACCACCCTTTTGACCTGCACCGCACTGGCCATGGCAGTCGCTGCACCCGCCCGCGCAGGTGATCCTGAACTGCTGGTGTTTGACTGGGCCGGCTGGGAAATCCCGGAACTTTTCGCATCGTTCGCCGAAACCCATGGCGATGGGCCGACCTATGCCTTCTTCGCTGATGATGACGAAGCGTTCCAGAAGGTATCGTCCGGCTTCAAGGCTGATGTCGTGCACCCGTGCTCGCAGATGGTGCCAAAGTATCGCGCCGCTGGCCTGATCGAGCCTTGGGACGAAAGCCGCATTCCCGAAGTTGCCAATATTTCGCAAGGCATGCTGTCGTCCGAGGTGTTCAAGGATGGCGAAGGCCTGTGGTTCATCCCGACCGATGCCGCCTACACGGCGATTGCCTACAACACTGAGACCGTGCCTGCGGGCGATGTTGCGTCCCTGTCCGTCTTCCAGAACCCGGCCTATGCCAACCGCATCTCGCTGCCTGACAACACCGACGATGTCTGGGCGCTGGCCCTTCTTGCCACAGGTGTTACCGATTGGACAACCGTCACGGATGATCAGTTCACCGCCGCTGCCGATTGGCTGCGCGCCGTGCACCCAAATGTCCGCGCCTACTGGTCTGATCCGTCTGAACTGACCCAGCTGATGGCCACGGGCGAAGTGCAGGTGGCATGGTCATGGAACGATGCCGTGGCATTGCTGCGCAGCGAAGGCTTCCCCGTAGGCTTTCAGCGGACGCCGACCGAAGGTGTAACCACGTGGTTCTGCGGGCTGGTCAACGTGAAAGATGGCCCCGGTTCGGAAGACAAGCTCTATGACTATGTCAATGCCTTCCTGTCGCCGACCGCCGCACAGGCGATGATCGACAACTTCGGTTATGCCCATGCCAACACCGCGTCACTGGCCACCATTCCGGCCGAGGCGCTAGTCGCGGCTGATGTGAACCCTGTCGAAGGCATCCTGCTGCCGCAGGTGCCGATTGATACGGCCATGCGCGACCGCATGCTGGAAGAGTTCGAACTGATCAAATCCGGCTTCTGATCCGGCCACAACAACAAAACCAGCAGCCCCCGCAGTCCACAGGCTGCGGGCGCTGTCATGTCTGTGCTTGCGGCGGGGGTGGGCAGCGCCTATATCTGCATTTGTCCGGGGTAACCCGGACTATGGCGATAAACGCACCTGTAATAAGCGGCTCGGACCCGGGGGCGGTACCCGGCGGCTCCACCAGATCTTCCCTTCGTTGGGGATGGAGGGGGCCGAAATAGGATCGACGAACGTCCAAAGAGGCCAGCTTTCGCTCGGTAGGCACCACCGTTATCGGACCACAAGTACAGTTGCCAACGACAACCGTGCTCCGATCGCTCTGGCTGCGTAAGCAGTTCGAAAGATCGAAAACTAAGTCCTTGCGCTTAGCCGCGTAAGGCGGGGCCCGCCGGAGCCTGGCAACAGAATCCGGCACTTTACCCACCGTTTGTTATGCTCCGGCAAAGCTGACATGCTTTGGTACCTGGCAACAGAAACCTGCACTTTCACGCCACCACGGTCGGGCATGCGCCAAATTTCTTGAGAAAGAAATTTGCCAAAAGTTTTCCTTAAAACTTTTGGCGCCCGCCCCCGCAGGCTTGACGCATCCCCACTGCCTTGTTACGTCCCGACCATGGGGTTTGCGACCGCCCCGTGAGGCGTCAGCCCGAGCATCGCATCCCGTTGACCCTTTCACAGGATGCCCCCATGCCCGGCCCGAACCAGATTACCCCTGCCCAACTGATGCGCCTGATCGGCACGCCCGATTGCCCCGTTCTGATCGACGTGCGCATTGCCGAAAACGTCAGTGAACACCCTTACCTGCTGCCCGGCGCGCAGTTGCATGCGCATGATGCCTTGCCCTCCCTGCCGCCCGGCAGCCGTGCCGTCATCATCTGCAAGCGCGGAAAAAAGCTGTCCGAAGGTGCGGCTGCCATGCTGCGCACCGCGGGTGTTGTGGCCGAGGTGCTGGAGGGCGGAACGCTGGCCTGGGCCGAGGCAGGTCTGCCCATGGTGCCATTGGCGCTGATGCCGCAAACAGCACTTTGGGTCACCCGCCACCGCCCCAAGATTGACCGCATTGCCTGCCCCTGGCTGATCCGGCGCTTCGTCAACCGTGATGCGCGCTTTCTGTTCGTGGCCCCTGCCGATGTGCCCGAAGTGGCCGAAAACTTTGGCGCCACGCCCTTTGAAATTGACGGCGTGCATTGGTCACACCGGGGCGAGCTTTGTTCGTTTGATGCGCTGATACAGGACTTCGGCCTGTCTACCCCCGCGCTTGACCGTCTTGCCCTTGTTGTCCGTGCCGCAGACACCGACCGGCATGATCTTGCGCCGCAGGCCGCAGGGCTGCTTGCGCTGTCCGTCGGATTGTCACGCATGTGTCGTGATGATCTGGCACAGCTTGAGACCGGAATGGTGATCTATGATGCACTTTATCGCTGGGCCCGTGACGGGTTTGACGAAGGCCATGATTGGCCGGCGGGGCGTGTGGCATGACACCCAGCCTGTCTGACCTGACCCGCACCTTTGCGCGTATCGGCGTGCTGTCCTTTGGCGGGCCTGCAGCCCAGATCGCGCTGATGCACCGCACCATCATTGATGAACGCAAATGGGTGGCCGAGCCCGACTATCTGCGCGCGCTGTCATTCTGCATGCTGCTGCCGGGCCCCGAGGCGATGCAGCTTGCCACCTGGATCGGCTGGCGTCTGCATGGCACGCTGGGCGGGCTGATTGCCGGGTTGTTGTTCGTGCTGCCGGGGGCCGTGGTCGTGCTGGCCCTGTCCATGATCTACGCGCTTTTTGGCAATGTGCCCTTCGTTGGGGCCTTGTTCTTTGGCATTCAGGCCGCCGTGGTGGTTGTGGTGATCGAGGCATTGTTGCGCGTGGCCAAGCGCGCGCTGAAGGGCCGCCTGCAATGGGCCATTGCGACGGCGGCCTTTGTCGGGCTGTTCGTGTTGAACCTGCCCTTTCCGCTGATCATTGCTGCTGCGGGCCTGCTTGGCTTTCTGACCACGCGCAAAACGGCCCCAGCCCCCGCGGCCCCTGCCCCTGCCCCTGCCGCAATGCGTCAATCGTTGCAGGCCATCTTTATCTGGGGCGCTGTCTGGCTGGTTCCGCTGGGCCTGCTGATGCTGCAAGGCGGGCTTTTGGCCGATCTTGGCCTGTTCTTTTCCAAACTCGCCGTCCTTACCTTTGGCGGCGCCTATGCCGTGCTGGCATGGATGACCCAAGAGGTGGTGCAGGACCGCGCATGGTTGACCTTGCCGGAAATGATGGCCGGGCTTGGTCTGGCCGAAACCACGCCCGGGCCGCTGATTCTGGTGACGCAATTCGTGGGGTTCCTTGCCGCCTTCAAGGCTGCTGGCCTGTGGGCAGGCATCGCCGGGGCCGTCACGGCACTGTGGATGACCTTTGCCCCATGCTTTCTGTGGATCTTTGCCGGAGCACCCTGGATCGCCCGCCTCACCGCCATGCCCCGCCTGTCTGGCGCGCTGTCTGCCATTACAGCCGCTGTGGTTGGTGTGATTGCCAACCTGTCACTGTGGTTTGCTGCCCATGTGTTCTTTGGCCAGATCAGCCGTCTGACCACCGGCCCCATTGACATGATCCTGCCGCAGCTTTCATCGCTGAACCCCATTGCCGTCATCATCGCGGCCCTTGCCGGATGGCTGTTGCTCTGGCGGCATTGGAACCTGATTGCTGTTCTTGTGATTTCGGCGCTGGCCGGGCTGTTGCAGCTTGCGTTCTGACGCGTGCCCTCTTTCCTTTGCATCCCTGCCCCCCTATGCTGCACCTATTGGACACGGGGGTTTTGGGCATGGCGCGATCAATTGATTACGGCAACCTGATGCACCGCGCGATGCGTGGCCTGATCCAGTCCGTGCTCAGCGATGTGGCCGATCATGGCCTGCCCGGCAATCACCACTTCTTCATCACCTTCGATACCAATCACCCCGATGTCGCCCTGGCCGACTGGTTGCGCGCGCGCTACCCCGAGGAAATGACCATCGTCATCCAGAACTGGTACGAAAACCTGAATGTCACCGATGACGGCTTTACCATCACCCTGAATTTCGGCAATTCGCCCGAACCCATGGTTGTGCCCTTTGATGCCGTGCGCACCTTTGTTGACCCCTCAGTCGAATTCGGCCTGCGCTTTGAAACGCATGAAGATGAGGATGACGACGAGGAGGATGACGCCGAAGATGACAGCGATACTGATGATGATGCGCCCCGCCCGGCGGCCGAAATCGTCAGCCTTGACAAGTTCCGCAAGTAAGCGCGAAAGCACCACATGCCCTCAGACCTCGGCCTTTTTCTGCGCCAACTGGTGCGCAACCCAGCCACCATTTCCGCCATGGCCCCGTCATCACGGCATCTGGCAAA
>JBJOQW010000192.1:0-15409 GCA_046049665.1 Pseudomonadota bacterium
ATGCTGCGGAAATGGTTGCGGATTGTCAGCGTATCGGGCCGATTGGTGAAAGTGATCACCAGATCATCATCAATCCGCGCGAAATCTGCGGTGGCATAGCTAAGGCCCGGCCCAAACAGGATACGGTCTGTGGTTTCCTTTTCCTGACCGCGCCGCCCGCTCCAGGCCGCGCGTTCCTGCCGGTCAATGATCTGGTCGTTACCGTAGCCCGCGTCGAACCGGTAGGTATCACCGTCCGACCCGCCGATCAGCGTGTCATCACCCGCAAAGCCATCAAGCGTTTCCGCAAATTGGCTGCCGTCCAGCAAGTCCGCAGCCGCCGTGCCAACCCGGTCCACATCTTCCGGGTTCAGGTCGGTAAACAGCACTGTCCGGTCATTGAACAGGAATTCTTCAACCGCGCGCCCTTGGGCATTGGCCCGCTGATACTGGCCCGACAGGGTGATCGTCTCACCCGTTGCCTTCAGCCGCAGGATCAGATCGGTGCCCGTGCGCAGATAATCAAAATCCGTCGATGCATGCATGGTCAGCTGCAGCTGATCCGCGCTGCCAGACCCTTCGGCGATCACATCATTGCCGTCGCCCGCCTTCCAGACATAGATGTCTGAACCACCTCGGCCTTCCAACCGGTCATCACCCAGCCCGCCTGTGATCGAATCCGCCGTGTGAAAGCCATAAACCGTGTCATTGCCATCGGTCTGCGCCAGCTTTACAAAATGCTCGAACAGCTTGACGTAGCTCCAGTCTTCGTTGGCAAACTGGATCACTTCGATCAGGTTCAGGAAGCCTTGGAAGAATCCCGTCTCTTCCTGCTGGTTCAGCACAACCTGATCCGTCGTGTCCTTGATCCGCAGGGTCAGCGTATCTGAACCACCCTCGCGCAGAAAATCAAAGTGCGCCCATGTGAGCCCGCCTTCAAAGCGCAAGGTATCGCTGGGCGACCCGAACAGCTTGAACGACAGGTCTTCATCATCAATGATATCTGTGCCATCGCCCCGGGCGAAGGCATAGGTATCGCCACCCTCACGCCCGATCAGCAGATCGTCGCCCGCGCCCCCGCCCAAGGTATCGGCATCCAGGAAACCATAGATGACGTCCGATCCGTCGGTCTTGGCGTTTTCCAGAATCTTCTGGGTGATCTGGTCATAATCCAGCCATGACCCGTCCTCGAACAGGAACTTCTCAATCATGTTCGGCGCGATGTAATCCAGCGCAAGGCTTTGATCGATCCCACCAAGGAACGCCCCCAAGTTGAAGCGCATCCCGTCAAACTGATCTTCCACAAGGATCGTATCGCCCGTGAACGCCCCGTCCGCATCCATAAGGCGGATCAGCATATCCGTGCTTTCGCCCTGCCGTGACAGGTGCAGGTCGTCTGCCGTAACGTCCCCCACAAACTGCAGAAAATCGAGGCCGCCCTTGCCCGGCATTGTGGCCACCGGGTTCTTTTCCGTCACCACATCCTGCCCGTCACCGCGCGCAAAGATGTAAAGATCACCGCCCGAACGCCCCTCCAGCACGTCATTGCCGCGCCCGCCGTTCAGCACGTCGAGCGCGCCTGACCCCACGATCACATCATTGGTGTCTTTCGGGTCGCTCACCTCCATCGCGATGCGGAACTGATCCCACAGCACGCCATCGGCAAAGACGATGGATTTCATCGAACGGTCTTCAGTGTATTTGCCAAAGCTGAAATTCAATTCACCCAGGAAATGATCCTTTACCGTGATGCTGCCCGCATTGCCCGGTGCAGTCAGGATCAGGTCCTGTCCGATCCGCGTGGCAATCACCTGCTCGGACGTGATCGTGGTAAAGCGCAGCTCATCCGGCGCGCCGCCGTCGATATCCTCGATCAGCACATCGCCAAAGGTGGCACCCACAAAATAGGTGTCCGCACCATTGCCGCCCTGATAGCTTTCTGCGCCATCGCCCACGAGGAAGAAGTCAGGCGCACCCGTACCAACAGCTGTATCCTGCCCCGCAGCCGTTTCGATCAGCAGATCCTGATTAACCCCAAGCGCATACATCGCCTGTTTCAGCGAAAGGTCGGTCGGCATTGCCTGCCATGCAGGCAGCAACATCTGGAAGATGAACTTCTGATCCAGCGCCACTGACATGCCGAACAGGTTGCCAGCCCCGCTCATCCGGTAATCCGGATACATCACAGAAAGGATCTGATGCCACTTTTGCAAATATTCCGTCGCTGGAATCTCGCCTGCCGGAATGTCGGCAAAAATCGCCGTGAACACTGGCGAAAGCGCGCGGTCGGTGGTGGCGTAAAACTGATCCTTTGCCGCGTCATAGGCGACGCCCGCGAAGTAATCCGACAGCCCGCCCTGAAACGCCATCCGCAAGGCAAAGGCCCGCGACGCCGTGATATACTGATCCATCACCGGATCCAGCAGCGCGATCATCGCATTGATGCCGG
This sequence comes from Pseudomonadota bacterium, assembly GCA_046049665.1. GTDB lineage: Bacteria > Pseudomonadota > Alphaproteobacteria > Rhodobacterales > Rhodobacteraceae > JAAFHS01. The sequence goes on from JBJOQW010000192.1 coordinate 2,429, forward strand.
ATACGTATTCCGTTTCCGAAAGGCTTGGCTGGCCCGTATCATTCACGCTGTAGGCTATCACGCCTGACGTACGGTTCAACGTGGCCGTCAGCATGGCCGGGTTGAACGTGATGCCAGAAAGTTCAGTGGCAAAGTTGAACTGGCCCGGTGTCAGCAGTTCAACCCGTACCACGCTGTCATCTTCACTTTCGACGATGTCCAGCGTTGCGAAATCAACCGCATAGGCCCGCAGATCGAACCCGCGCGCAGTGCCGTACTTGTCCTGCAACTCCAACGCCTGATCCAGCGCCCGCGCCCAGACGTGGAAACTGCCCATCTCATCAGTCACATAGACCGTGTAATCAATCACCTTGCCGTTGATCTGATAAACACCAATCTGATCAACCGTCAGTGCCGCCAATGGGTTGAACCCAAGCGCCTCAACGCGCCATTCCTGCCCCACCAAACGCGCCTGCGCCAGAATATCGGCCTTTGTCGGCATGGTGATTGTCGCACCGCCCGCATCCAGAACCGCATTGCCGCTGGCCAAGGACCAGCTGCCATCTGCATTCTCGACCCCGTAATCTAGCACAACGGCCCGGCCATTCACCTGCGTCATCAAATAAGGCGCCGCCTCGCGGTGCACCAAAGCCTCGGCCCGCGTTGATGGTGACCAGACCTGCTCCAGCGTCCAGCCTGCCCCCTGCGTCATCAGTTGCGACAGCGTCGGCCGCGCAATCACCCCGTTCGCATCAGAAATCGCCGCCCCGCTTTGCAGCGTCCAATAGCCCCCCGTCGCATCCTCGACCCAGACCCCACGGTCCAGCAGCGAAAGCCCGTCCGCCGCCCGCAAGACCGGCGTCAGCTCACGCGTCTGATCAAGGCTGAACCCCCATTGCCCCAAGGCATCCGCCGCCTTGGCCCGCATGTCGCGCATATCCGGCACAGTCATTGCCGCAGCTGCATCTGCAACCATGTCCGCCAGGTCGAAATCATTCGACATTGCAATGCCAAGGTCCGCCACCTGACCAAAGCCACGCGCCGAAACCGGCGCCGTACCCAACCAGGACGCCAGCCCCGCCTCGCCTGCGAACTTGCTGTTGACGTCGTTCATCTCGAAGATCGCGTCGAACATCCGGCTGACCGACCCATTCGCAAACGTAATCTCCGCCGACCGCTCCAGCAGCGTGCCCTGCGGTGTCGTCACGTTCAGTTCAGTCGTCGCAAGGTTCAGCGTGACAATGCCCAACGCATCCAGCGTGAACAACTCACCGGCGTCCGTGACCCCATCCCCATCAGAATCCCGCCAGACCCGCAGCTCTGACCGGATCGCATCCTCCGCATCAATCCGCCCGTCGCCATTGTCATCAAACACCGCCAGCATCGCGAGGCCCGATTGCCCCGGCCCCCCGAACATCTCGGCAATCCCGTCAATCTGGCCGTTCTGGTTGAGGTCCCGCACAAGGAAGCCATCATCCCCCGAAAGCCAGCCCGTGCGTTCGCCGAACAAGTCGTTGTCAAGGTCGAACCAGACATCGGCATCGTCGATGTTGATGGTCTCAATGCCATCACCGTCGAGGTCGAGGATGAGGGGGTCAGTGCCAGAGGACCATTTTAGCGCTTTTGCTATGCGGCTTAGCGCACCCGCCATCGTAAACAGGTTGTCGATCATGGGTCCCAACATGTTCAATCCGCCTGGAAAGCCCGGAAGCATTGAAAATATTGCGAGTATAGGATTGGTTCCCTTGAAAATCATACCCATATCACCCTGCAGCGAGTCATCAAAAAGCTGCAGTCCAAAAAACACCAATGGCCCGTTGAAATCCTTTATAATCATTGAAGATGGCCGGTCTTCTTCGCCGTTCTTTGCAAAGAGAGTCAGCAGATTCGTAACAGCAAGATCTTTGCCTTGCATCGTGTAAGTCACGAAGGGTAAAAAGTAGTCAAAGAATATTGGATTAAAGATTGTTGCAACACTGAAAAACGGTAAACTTCCTACAAAAGGAAGGCTATTATTGCCGCCTACAAGCGGATAACCAAAAAACCGAAGCTGGTCATTTGGACGCGCGTCCATGATGGCTGTGCCCGCCCACCACCAAATATTATCTGAGTTTGCAGACGAGTTCAGATACTCTTCGTGGACTTCACCACTTACGCCCGAAGGCAGTCCTGGGACCAGTCCGTCAAATGTATCACCATAAATCTGCGCTCCATAAGTTTTAACAAAAATCCAATCTCGACCCAGGCCACCTAGAAAAATTCCACCTTGGCCATTCTTTGAAAGCACATAGTCGTTTCCGGTGCCACCATCCGCATAGATTCCGGTTGTGTTAAGCGCAAGAACTAGGTCGCGACCGTCCCCACCGAAGATATCTCCATATCCGGTGTGATGCAAAACGTCATTACCGCCATCACCTGCAATGGTCGAACCATTGCGACCAAAAATCTCATCATTTCGACTATCGCCAATCAGAACGGGAGCATTACCTTCAAGCAAATCATCAGCAACCAGTGTCACTCCTTCAATGCCGAGGTCAGGCGGCTGTCGTTCAATACCGAAAGAGTTAAGAATCTGATCGGCGATCGAGTCTTCAAGCGCTGCCGCCTGTTGCGATGCCAGTGTAACCAACTCAACAAGATCTGTGGATATCTTTGAAAGCAATTCAGATCCGTTAACCACCAGATCAACAACGCCCATTACCGCAAAAACAGCAGCAACCGCCGTAGCACCTACTGGTCCTGCAAAAAATGCTGCTGTTGCAGTAAGTGCCCCTGCCAAGGCAATACTGAAAACAGCCGCCATACCATGGGTTTTCACATCGGTCCAAAACGGACCCCAGTTGCCCTCAGTCAAGCCCAGCTTCAAGGAATCATAGGTCTTGTTCAGAAATTCCGCGATATCTCCAACTGCTGATCCCCCAACACCGATCAGTATCTGGGAAGACGAATCCAGAAGGTTTCTGAATCCTTCTGACCCAATGTTCGACAGCGTACTTTGAATACTGCTAGCAACACCCTTCAGCCCGCTGTGAAGGGTGGTCAGCGTCGACAAAAGGGCATCAAAGTCCAAGAATGATCCCAATTTGGTCAACTGCAACCAAGCCGTCAGCCGCTCCAGGAAGTGGCCCTCGGTGACGGGTGTGATGTTGAAATGATCTGTCGTAAGGTTAGCCAGCTTTATCCCGATGGCCTTGACATAACTCTGACCCTGAGCAGCGATATCTTGTAAGACATCTGCATACTGCTTGCCATCTATCATACCCCGCTCATGCAGGGTATCTGCAAGGTCTTGCAATCGCTCGACGCGTAGGTTCTGGTTATTTACGTTCGCGCTATTGTCTGCAGAAGCCATTAGGGTCGTGAAGGCCTCGGTCGCTGCGACCTTACGGTCGTAATCAGGCCTCGGTTCATTGGTGGTGTCGCGCAATTCGTCTAGAGAAATTGTGTTTGAATCTGAGTCGTAAGCATTCCGGTATGTGACCTCCATTTCTGCGCCACCCATGACGCCAAGTACGGAACCATTGTACGTCACTTGCCCTTGGGCGACCTTTGTAATCCACGCGAATAGGTTGAATACCGCCAGCTTCGCTTTTTCCGGTGGAATATATTCATCATCTCCGGGGGGTAACTCTGCTGCGGCGATTATGGCGTCGATCCGCCCAATCAGAAACCCGTTTTTCCCGGCCTGCTTGCCACCTTCATCATTGTCACCGCCTTCATGGCGAACTGGACCATGTCCAGCAGCACGAAGTGCTTCCCTGAGCTCTTCCGGTCCATCAAGAATTTGTGCAACGTGATCCGGGTTTGAATACAACGCGATTTTATTTCCGCGCATGTCCCGAGTAATGCCCATACTGTTAAGGAACGCACCTCTGTCTGCGTCGCTAAACAACGCCTGCGCCAAAAGGTGCTCAATTTCAAACTCACCAAAAATCTTCAAGGCCATGGGGCACCTTATGGTTTTGAACTGGGGAAATTAGGAACAAGCCGAGCGTCAGACAATCCGACAACGGCGCAGGGAAAATGGTTTGTCCAAACCCGCCTGACGTAAAGCTTGAACAAGCCGGTCGCTCAGGAAGAATGCACCCAATATGAGGGGATTCCACCAAAGATCTGCGCCATGCAGGGCATCAAACGACAGCGCGGCTGCGTCATCTGGGGTCATAAAATATGGCATTCTGCGTTTCGTGGACCCCTCCATCATCGCAACCTCCGGCGAATGATCAGGCAGGAACACATCCTTCCAGCTGTCGAAGTTCAGCAGAAAGTAGCTGCCCGGTAACGGTGTTTTGCGGTCTTCCATCAGCACCTCAACCGGGTGCAGCTTACAGCCGCCAAGGTCAAACTGCCGCAAAATTGCTGCGGCCTCGGCGGTAACGACCATGAACCCCCCGCAGGATGACAGATGGGGCAGCTTGTTGGTCAGTGGCTTGCTTTCGTCATGTGGTCCGCGCCATGCAAACAACTTGGTAGGTAAGACGTCTTCCGGAATGGGCTGGCCATTCTTGTTCTTGCGAATTAGGTCGAGCGCTTTTTGTGCTTCTTCCGGGACCTCACTGAGCAAAGCTTCCGTTCTGATTGAGAACGTGAAATCGGGGTCACTCCGCGCAACACTCATCCAAGCATAGTCAGCCATTGTCCGTTCCTTTCATCATCTTCCCCCGCATCTCTGCGTCCACCAGCCCCGCCACCTGCGGATGGATGCGCAGATCGCCTTCCTTGACCACCTGCCGGAAATTCGCGATCACCTGACCGGTCGCCTTGCGGTCTGGCGCAATCACGTCCAGCAGCCAGTTGATCTCGCCCGACTGCCAATCCTCGGGCTTCAACCGGATCGGGAAGGTGCCGGTCTTGATCTGCTCGCGGATTTTGGCATCCACCTCCTGCGACACTGAGGCCCAGATCGCAAAGCCCGCGATGTCGACCAAAGCGGTGCGATCGGTGCCTTTGGGGTGCGCAATGGCGATTCGGTCGCGAATCAGTGGCTCCAGAACCAGAGGCTGCAGGTCGGCCAAAGTCTGGTGGCGGTAGCGCGGCAGGGCCATCATCGCCATCACGATCTTGCCAAAGCTTTCACGCACCTGCGCGCGCAATTCCGCGATTTTCCCCAGCATTTCCGCGGAAATCTGGGGGGGGGCGTCGGGTGTCAGACCATCATCAACCGGGCTTTGTGAACCATTCGAACCAACAGATGCCTTCGCCATGATGACCTTTCCAATCGCTATGCGGAGGAGGTTATCTAGCGGATTTTGGCTGATCAACCTGTGATTAACCATTTTGTGAATTGCACGCCCAGCGCGCGATCACGCGCAGTCCGAAATTCAGAAATCTACTATGTGCTTTGCCAGTTCCCCCCTGCAACAGGCCCAGACCGGCGCCCGCGCCATAGCGCTGTTGATGAATGGGCTGGCCCTTCAGGTCAGACCGGATCTGCTCATCCGGACACGCTTCGAATAAGCTGTTCTCGAGGCCGTGCCGCAGGCTTTACCCCGAATGCGCGTCTGGCGGCAGCCAGCCGCCGTTCCGCAGAACCCTGTTCAGGGTTGCCGCAAAGACGCGCTGTCCCTGTTGCGCGGAAATCCATCAGGGACGTGCCGAAAGGCCTACGGGCTGACCCGGCAAAGGGAATAATGTGTAAGTGATCTGTCTTCAGAGAGGGATTCACCGGCTCGATGCTGATACGCGCCGTCTGATGTGCAATGTTACGTTGCGACCGTGGCGGAGGAGGTGGGATTCGAACCCACGGTAGAGTTGCCCCTACGTCGGTTTTCAAGACCGGTGCGTTAAACCACTCCGCCACTCCTCCGACGGGTAACGCAGTATCGGGCAGTGCGGGCTGATGCAAGGGGGGGCTTGGGGCATTTGAGTCCTATTCATCACGCCACACTGGGGAAAATCGCAATCGCGTGAGGCTACCCTTCCCACTGGGCCGACGTCCCGGTATATTGCGGCCAAACCGGACGGTGGCATCTGCCCTGTACCGGAGCAAGCAGTGACAAAGCGTGGCAGCATACAGACCGCGCAGGGCAAAAGGGGCGATTGACAATGGCGGTTCTTGCAATCCGGCATCTCGGGCTTTTGGCAATATCGGCGGCGGGGCTTTCTGCCTGCGTGGCGGGTGGCGAAAACGCACCGGGCAGTGCCAATCCGATCACGGGCGACGCAATCGAAGCCAGCGCCATTGAAGGCAGCCCGATCGCAGCAGAAGCCCTGCCCGATGCTGCCGAACCCGCCACCGAAGTCACCGAAGCAGCTGCGCCCGAGGTGGCAACAGGGGCCATCGTGGCACCGACACGCACATCGCGCAGCACCCGACTGGTCGACCGCGATGTCGAAGCACCAGACGTGTTCCAGACCACGGATAGCGCATTGTGGGATGGCCGACCTTCGCTTGGCGGCGTTTGGGTGGCCTCACCTGATGCGACCGACCCAGAGCGTGTCATCCTGCGCAATCCGGCCAATGGGTCCTTTGTTATCGGGGCGTTGTTCCGGCGCGAACGCGACAATCCGGGTCCTAAACTGCAGATTTCGTCTGACGCGGCCGAGGCGCTTGGCGTGCTGGCAGGACAGCCCGTGCAGATCAGCGTCACAGCCCTGCGCCGTGAAGAAGCGCCCGAGCCTGCTCCATCGGTGCGGGCACCCGTGCTGGACACAGCCGAACAGCTTGACCCCGCCACCAACACCGATGACATCGCGGCAGGGGCAGCAGCCGCCATTGACCGCACCGCCGCCACAGCCACGGCAACCGCCCCGGCCGCAGCCCCTACCCCGGAACCTGCCGCCCCCCCGCCCGCTGCGGCAGCGGGCGATGTGCGCATTCAAGTTGGCATCTTCAGCGTCGAGGCCAACGCAAAGCGTGCCGCTGATACGCTGTCAGCCGCCGGTGTTGCCGCGACCATCCGCAAGGACACAAGCCAGGGCAAGGATTTCTGGAGTGTCGTTGCCTCTGGTTCGGGCAACCGGAATGCGCTGTTGCAAAAGGTCAAGGGCGCAGGCTTTGCCGACGCCTATCTGCTATCCCGTTAAGCCCGGAAAGGACTGTCATGTCTGCCATGCCCCGTGCCTTGTTTCAGCGGTTCTGTGCCCTGGTGGTTGCCCTGGTTCTGGTTGCGCCTGCAGCCCGCGCCTTTGATACAACCGCGACTGCGGCATGGGTTTATGATGTTTCAACCCAGACCGTGTTGATGGACAAGAACGCTGATCAGCCCTTGCCACCGGCATCAATGTCCAAGCTGATGACAATCAACATGCTGTTTGAGGCATTGGCCGATGGCCGCGTGACCATGGATACGACCTTTGCCGTTTCTGCGCGCGCCAAGGCGATGGGTGGATCGACCATGTTTCTGAACGAAACAGACCGCCCCACGGTGCGCGATCTGATCCATGGCATGATCGTCAATTCCGGCAATGATGCCTGTGTCGTGGTGGCAGAAGGTCTGTCCGGATCGGAAGAGGCCTTTGCCGCACAGATGACGGAACGCGCGCGCGCGCTTGGCATGATGAATTCGAATTTCGTCAATGCATCAGGCTGGCCAGCAGCGGGCCATGCCATGAGCATGAAAGACCTGGGCATTCTTGCACGTCGCCTGATCGAGGAATTCCCCGAATATTATCCGATCTTTGCTGAAACCACCTTCAACTATCAGGACCGTGCGCCAGCCAATGCAACCAACCGGAACCCATTGCTGCGGTTGAATTTCGGTGCCGGCGGGCCGGTGTCAGACGGGTTGAAGACGGGCCATACGTCCGAAGCCGGTTACGGGCTTGTCGGGTCAGCCTATCAGGGAAACCGCCGAGTGATCTTTGTCATCACCGGACTTGCAAGCGAACAGGCACGGGCCGAGGAATCTGAAAAGATTGTCAGCTGGGCCTTCCGGCAATTTGCCGAAAAGACTTTGGTGACAGCGGGCACGCAGGTAGCAAAGGCCGAGGTCTGGCTGGGCGATGCGGCCACGGTGGGCCTGGTGCCAGCATCAGATGCCACGTTTCTGGTGCCCGCATCGGTGCAGGAGCAGGTCACAGCCGAGGTGCTGTACAGCGGGCCGATTGCGGCCCCCATCGCCAAGGGCGACCAGATTGCTGAACTTGTGATCCATATCCCGGGGCTGGAAGATGCCCGCGTGCCCCTGATTGCGGAAACCGATGTTGGCAAGGCGGGCTTTGTCGCCCGTGTCAGCAAGGCCGGGCAGATCCTGTGGCAACGTTATGTCGCCCCGGCAGATCCCGCGGCTGACGCCAGCTGAATGCAAGGGCGTTTCATCAGCTTTGAAGGCATTGACGGGTCTGGCAAATCCACGCAGGCACGCCTGCTCGCCGATGCGTTGCGCGCTGATGGCCATACCGTCACACTTACGCGTGAACCGGGTGGCAGCACGGGGGCCGAGGAAATTCGCCGTCTGGTGCTGGAAGGTGATCCTGACCGCTGGTCGGCGGAAACCGAGATTCTGCTGTTTACCGCCGCCCGCCGTGACCATCTGGAAAAGACCATCCGCCCCGCCCTTGCCCGCGGCGAGGTCGTGATCACCGACCGTTTTGCCGACAGCACGCGCATCTTTCAGGGCATCACACGTGGCGACCTCAGCGGCACCGTCAACACGTTACATGACCTGATGATCGGCACCGAACCGGACCTGACCATCCTGATCGACATTGACCCCGCCGTTGGCCTTGCCCGCGCCACTGCCCGCGCTGGAACCGAAATGCGGTTTGAGGATTTCGGTCTGGATTTCCAGACCAAGGCCCGCGCGGGCTTCCTTGCCCTTGCCGCACGCCACCCGCGCTTTGCCATCATCGACGGCGCGCGCGATCCGGACATCGTGGCGCAAGACGTGCGCGCCGCCTGCCATGCCCAATCCAATGTCTGACAGCCTGCCCGAACCTGACCGCATCAGCGGTGCCCCCCACCCCCGCGAAACCCCGCAGCTTTACGGCCAGACCCGCGCCGAGGCCGCCTTTCTGGAAGCCTTCAACACCGGCCGTCTGCACCATGGCTGGCTGCTCACCGGCCCCCGCGGTGTGGGAAAGGCCACGCTGGCATGGCGCATTGCGCGGTTTCTGCTGACCTTGCCCGATGATGATGGCGGCCTGTTTGGTGCCCCGCCCCCCCCCACCACGCTTGATACACCCGCCGACACGCCCACCGCGCGTCGCCTGTTGCAACTGGCCGATCCGCGCCTGTTCCTGCTGCGCCGTGGCGCGAATGACAAGGACACCGCGCTGATGACGGTCATCAGCGTGGATGAAGTGCGCAAGATGAAGTCGTTCTTCGCCCTGTCTGCCGCCGATGGTGGCCGCCGCGTGGCCATTATCGACAGCGCAGATGACATGAACACCTCTGCCGCCAATGCCCTGCTGAAACTGCTGGAAGAACCCCCTGCCGGGGCCACCTTCCTTGTCATCAGCCATCAGCCGCAGGGCCTGCTGCCCACCATCCGCTCGCGTTGCCGCGAATTGCGCCTTGCGCCGCTTGACCCTGCCGCCCTGTCTGATGCCCTGACACTGGCCGGGGGCGATGTTGATCCAGCTGATGCCCCTGCCCTTGCAGAACTGGCCGGCGGTTCCGTGGGTGAGGCGTTTCGCCTGACCAATCTTGACGGCCTGCAAACCTATCAGACCATCACCGCGCTGATGGAAACCCTGCCCCGCATGGACCGCCAAAAGGCCATTGCACTGGCCGAATCCACGACCGGAAAGGGCAATGAGGCGGCGTTTGATCTGACACTTACCCTGATTGACCTTTTCCTTGCCCGCCTTGCCCGCACCGGGGCCACGGGCCAGACCCCGCCCCCCGCCGCCAAGGGCGAGGCCGCCACGCTGGCCCGCCTGTCACCCAGCCCGCACCATGCCCGCGCCTGGGCGGAACTGGCCCAGACGCTGGGCATTCGCGCCCGCCGCGGCCGCGCCGTGAACCTTGACCCCGCCGCCCTTCTGTTGGATACGCTTCTGAAGATTGATGCGATGGCCGCCAGCCTGCCAAGGGGGTAAAGGATCGTGACCATGCCCCCCGATGCGCCCTTCGAACTTGTCGACAGCCACTGCCACCTCGACTTCCCCGATTTTGATGCCGAACGCGCCGATGTGATCGCCCGCGCCCATGCTGCAGGCATCTCCCGCATGGTCACCATCTGCACCCGCCTGCGCCACCTTCCCCGCGTGCAGGCCATTGCCGAGGCACATGCGGGCGTGTTTTTCGCCGCTGGCACCCACCCGATGAGTGCCGCCGAAGAACCCCTTGTCAGCGTTGATGATCTGGTCGCCCTAGCAGGCCACCCGAAATGCGTGGGCATTGGTGAAACCGGCCTTGATTACCACTATACCGCCGACAGCAAGGCCATCCAGCAGACCAGCCTAAGCGTCCATATTCAGGCCGCACAGGCCACGGGCCTGCCCCTGATCATCCACGCGCGCGACGCCGATGATGATATGGCCCGCATCCTGACACATCACTTCAAGATCGCCCCCTATCCCTGCGTCATGCATTGCTTTTCTTCCGGTGAAGCACTGGCCAAGGCCGCACTTGAGCTGGGCTTTTACCTGTCGATGTCCGGTATTGCCGCCTTCCCAAAAAGCGCCGATCTGCGCGCCATCTTTGCAGCCGCGCCGGTGACCCAGATCCTGCTGGAAACCGACAGCCCCTATCTTGCCCCGCCCCCCCACCGGGGCCGCCGCAATGAACCCGCCTATACCGCCTTCACCGCCAAGGCTGGTGCCGCGATCTTTGGCATGTCCGAGGCCGCCTTTGCCGCCCAGACCACCGCCAACTTTGACCGCCTGTTCACCCGCGCCAAAGTAGCCGCGCCATGCCCCTGACCTTTACCATCCTTGGCTGCGGATCATCCGGCGGCGTGCCCCGCCTTGGCGGAGACTGGGGTGATTGTGACCCCACCAACCCAAAGAACCGCCGCAGCCGCTGTTCCATGCTGGTTGAACGCACGGGCGAGAACGGCACCACCCGCGTGCTGATCGACACCTCACCCGACATGCGCGCGCAACTGCTCGATGCCGGTGTCGGCACGCTGGATGCCGTGGTCTACACCCACAGCCATGCCGACCACATGCACGGCATTGATGACCTGCGCCAGATCGTCTTCAACATGCGCAACCGCATTGCCGTCTGGGCCGATGGCCCCACACAAGAGGCGTTGCTGGCGCGGTTCGGCTATGCCTTCATCCAACCCGCAGGCAGCCCCTACCCCCCCATTCTGGACCTGCACACCATCAGCGGCCCCGTGCATGTGCACGGTGCCGGGGGTGAGGTAACCCTGACCCCGTTCCGCGCCGAACATGGCAGCATGGATGCCTTGGGCTTTCGTATCGGCCCCCTGGCCTATCTGCCCGATGTCGTTGAGATCCCGTCAGAAAGCTGGCAGCACCTTGCCAACCTTGATTGCTGGGTGCTTGATGCCCTGCGCCGCAAGCCGCACCCCACGCATGCGCATCTGGCCCTGTCGCTGGAATGGATCGCCCGCGCCGCACCCAGCCGCGCCGTGCTGACCAATATGCATATCGACCTTGATTATGCCACGCTGACAGCCGAACTGCCGCCCCATGTCACCCCCGCCTTTGACGGGATGCAGATCAGCTACCCCGATTGACAGCTCTGCTTGACGTCATCCTGCCCGTCTTTCTGGTCATCAGCTTTGGCTATGTCGTGGCGCGCGCGCATTGGATGGATGACAGTGCCATCGACGGCATCATGCGCTATGCCCAGAACTTTGCCGCGCCCGTGCTGCTGTTCAAATCCGTGGCCGCCCTTGATCTGAGTCTTGCCTACAACCCCGGTCTGATGCTGTCTTTCTACCTTGCCGCTTTTGCGTCATTTGGTTTGGGCGTCACCGGCGCACGGCTCATCTTTCACCGCCCGGCCGCCGATTGCGTGGCCATCGGCTTTGCCTGCCTGTTTTCCAATTCACTACTGCTGGGTGTGCCCATTACCGAACGCGCCTACGGCACGGATGCCTTGGCGGGAAATTTCGCCATCATATCAATCCACTCACCGCTGTTCTATGGCGCCGGTATTACCTGCATGGAACTGGTCCGCGCGCGCGGCCTTGGCCTTTCGAAGGCAGCTTTGGGTCACAAGGTCGGCCGCGCAATTGTGACCCAACCCCTGGTCATCGGCATCATCACGGGCTTTGTCGTGAACCTGTCCGGCCTGCCCTTCCCTGCTGTCGCACAATCTGCCGTCGACATGGTGGCTGGCTCTGCCATCCCTGCTGCCCTGTTTGGCCTTGGCGGCGTGTTGATCCGCTATCGCACCGAAGGTGACCGTTCTACGATTGCGATGATCTGCGGCTGTAGCTTGTTGCTGCACCCGGGGCTGGCGTACATCCTTGGGCGCTTTGTGTTTGATCTGGAGGCACCCGCCCTGCGATCCGCCGTGATGACGGCCTGCATGGCACCCGGGATCAACGCCTATGTTTTTGCAAACCTTTACGGTGTGGCCAAACGCGTCAATGCATCCGCTGTGCTGGTGGGTACAGCACTGTCAATCCTGACCATCTGGGGGTGGTTGCAGGTCCTGCCGTGAACCAATTGCTCTTCGGCGCTTTGGCAGGCGATCATCGCAAACCACGCGAAGACAGCCGTCCAGGCTGGATGAGCACCCCGCAAGAAAGCGCAACGCGCAAAAACCAGCGTTCTTCCATGCACCTCGGGCATTCATAGCGAAGACAGCCGTCAGGCTGGATGAGCGCGCCTTTCAGGCAGGTGTCACACCCCGCAGCCGTTCTGACCGCCGCCGCAGCCATTCCACCGTTGCCAGCAAACAGATCGACACAATCACCAGCAGCGTCGCCATGGCCAGAATGGCCGGGCTGATACTGTCGCGCAGACCCGTCCACATCTGCCGCGGGATCGTCTGTTCGTCATTCGCACCCACAAACAGCACCACCACCGCTTCATCAAACGATGTCACAAACGCAAACAGCGCGCCTGACACCATTCCCGGCGTGATCAGCGGCATGATCACCTTGAAAAACGCCACGCGCGGCGAGGCCCCAA
>JBJOQW010000193.1:0-29725 GCA_046049665.1 Pseudomonadota bacterium
CCCAATGCCGCATACGCACATTCCAGACGCTGGCCCGTTTCGGGCTGACCTTCAGCCCGGAACCGGACGCCGCCTGCCTGCTGACGCCCGCGAAACTGGCGACGCTGTTTCCAGCCTCGCAAGGCGCAATCTATGGGCGCAGCCCCGAGGGGATGTTCGCCACGTTTCATCGCCCTCTGGCGCAGACGACATTGCCGGGGCTGGTGCTGGCGGGGGGCGGGTGCCATCCGGGGGCGGGCGTGCCGATGGCAGCCCTGTCCGGCAAGCACGCGGCCGCGGCGATTCTGACCGCCCCGATTTCCGCGTCGAGGTTGGCCCCGATGGCTATGCCTGGTGGTATGTCGACGGCGTCAGCGCCTGCGGCACCCGCGCCATCAGCATCATCGGTTTCATAGGGTCGGTCTTTTCGCCCTGGTATGCCTGGTCAGGACGCCGCGATCCGCAAAACCACTGCTGCCTGAACGTCGTCACCTATGGTCCCGGCGGCCGCTTTACCATGACAGACCGTGGCCGCCCTGCCCTGCGCCAGTCGCGGGATGCGCTGGAAATCGGCCCCTCGGCCATGCGCTGGACGGGCCGCGAACTGGTGATCGAGGTGGATGAGATCAGCAGCTTCCCCCTTGTCTCTCGTGTCAAGGGCACCATCACCCTGACCCCGCAGGCGATTACCGATCAGGAAGTTGCCCTGCACCCGCGCCATATCTGGCGGCCCTTTGCGCCCATGGCACAGATCACGGTGAACCTGACGCAGGGCCACAGCTGGCAAGGGCATGGCTATTTCGATGCGAACTTTGGCACGGCGGCCCTTGAGGCGGATTTTGACCGCTGGACTTGGGGCCGCTTTCCGCTGCAGGACCGCGCCATGTGCTTTTACGATGCCACCCGCCGCGATGGCACGACCCTCGCGCTTGGCGTAGAGGTTGGCCCGGATGGTGCTTTGCGCGAGGTGACACCGCCACCCCTGACGCGGTTTTCGCGCACCAGATGGCAGGTCGCCCGCGATACCCGCGCCGATGCGGGCACCCGGCCCCGGCAGGTCATGGCCATGCTGGATGCGCCGTTCTATTCGCGCTCGGTCGTCGAAACCACGATTGATGGCGAGGTCAGCCACGGCGTGCATGAGGCGCTTGATCTGCGGCGCTTCCGCAACCCGCTGTTGAAATTCATGCTGGCCACCCGCGTGCCAAGGCGCCGCAACTGGCCCTGAACGCCTAACCGTGAACGCCTTTAAATTTTCGCCGAAAATTTTCAGGTCCCCTCCGGTCAGGCCCCCCGGTTCAGTGACCAGACAGAGTAATTCAATGCGCCCGCCACAGTGACCCACAGAAGATAAGGTGCAAACAGCAGCCCGGCCACCCAGTCATGGCCCCAGAAGGCCAGCATGGTTGCCGCCACGGCACACCACAGACAGCCAAGAATGACCAAGCCCGCCCCAAGGCGGCGCAGGCCAAAAAACACCGGCGTCCACAGCGTGTTGAAGGCAATCTGCACCGACCACAGCGCCAGCGCTAACCCCGTGCCGGGCAACTGCGCCACACGCATCGCAGACAAGCTCATGCACAGGTATAGCGTGGTCCATGCCACAGGGAACAGCCAGTCCGGCGGGGTCCAGCTGGGCTTGTTCAGACTGCGGTACCAATCGCCCGGCTGAAACATAGCCCCTGTCGCCGCCGCAGCACCGCAGGCCACAAGATAGGTAAAGAACAGCGTGTAATCCATGAAGTGCGCCCCCTGATTGCGTGCAGATAGCGCAAAACGGCCCTTAAGCCATCCCCCGATCCCGCGCCTCGAGTTGCGCCAGCACCGACAAAAGCGCATCAGACCGCGTGGCGGCCGCTTGTTTCTGCGCTGCCGCCTGCACAAGGAACGAAACCTCTGGAACCACCCGCGCATGCAGCACGGATGAGCGTGGCAAGGCCAGTGTCACCGCCGACCGCGCAAAGGCAAGGCCCAGCCAACCCAGCTTGCGCCATTTTCCCGTGCTTGCCCGGCGCGTCACGGAATCATACTCCGCCGCGGCCACGCGCGTGCCAATGCCCGCATAGATATGCCTTGCCGCGAAAATGCCCGGTCGGCAGGCCACTGGCAGCGCCGACACCCCCGCCTCGGCCCGCATATAATGCCGGTCTGCCACCGCCAGCAGGCGTTCGGTCACTCGCCGCACCCCAACCCAAGGCAAGGGCCGTGCAAGGAAAACATCCGGATCTATGCCTTCGGCGCGCAACCAGTCTTTCGGCAGGAACAGCCGCCCCGCCCGCGCATCCTCGCCCACATCCCGTGCGATGTTCGTCAGCTGCATGGCCAGCCCCAGATCGCAGGCCCGCGCCAGTGCATCGGCGTCACGCACCCGCATCAGGACGCACATCATGGCCCCCACCGCCGCCGCCACCCGCGCTGAATAGGACAGAACACCCGACAGATCATCATACTGCCGCCCCACGGCATCCCAGGCAAGCCCTTCAAGCAAGGCATCCGGCAATGCGCGCGGCATGTCGAAATCCGCAACCACCGCCGCAAAGGCACGATCGGCCGCAGCATTGCGTGGGCGGCCCGCGTACACCAGATCAAGCCTGTCGCGCAGGTGCAGCACGGCTGCGGCCTTGTCGGCCCCTTCGTCCACGGCATCATCGGCAAGGCGGCAAAACGCATAAAGCGCCAAGGACGGATCGCGCACGCGGGCGGGCAGCAGCTTTGACGCTGCATGAAACGACAGTGAGCCCGTCTTGATGGCGGCCTTGCAGGCGGCCAGATCTGCGGGCGCGATCATTCTGCAGCCACCCTTGCCATGACGGGCGCATTCGGGATCAGCTTGCCCAGCACTTCGGCTGATGCAATCACCCCCGGAACGCCCGCGCCGGGGTGCGTGCCCGCACCCGCCAGGAACAGGCCCGGCAGTTCCTCCGACACGTTATGCGGGCGGAACCAGGCCGATTGCAGAATGCGCGGCTCGATGGAAAAGCCGGCACCATTGGGTGACAGGTAACGATCCCGAAAATCCAGCGGGGTGAAGAACCGGCTTGATGTGATGCGCGAAGAAACGCCCGGAAGCATTTGTTCTTCCAGAACTTTCAGAACTTTCAGCCGGTACTCTTCCCCGGTCTTTTCCCAATCAACACCATTATCATGTGACAGGTTCGGCACCGGTGACAACGCATAGAACGTATCATCGCCCGCAGGTGCGCAGCTGAGGTCTGTCACGCTTGGCCGGTGCACATACAGGCTCATGTCATCTGCGAGCTTGCCCTTGATGAAGATATCCTGCGTCAGGCCCTTGTAGCGCGGCCCGTTCAGAATGGTGTGGTGCCCCACATCCGGCCACATGCCAGCCGTGCCCTTGGTGCCAAAGTACCAGACGAACAACCCCATCGACCAGCGCGTGCGCTTCAGCCGTGCCGTCGTCCACCGCTTGCGCGGCGCATTGCGCAACAGCCGGTCGTAGGTGTGCCCTGCATCCGCGTTCGACACGATCAGTGGCGCGCGCAACACCTCACCACCCACCAGCCGCACCCCGGCGGCCCGGCCACGTTCGACCACCACCTCGTCAACTTCCGTGTTCAGCCGCAAGCTGCCGCCCTGCCCTTCGATCACGCGGGCCATGGCCGCTGCAATCGCCGCCACCCCGCCCATGGCGTAATGCACGCCGAATTCCGCCTCCAGATGGCTGACAAGCGCATACATGCTGGTCACATGGAACGGATCGCCCCCGATGAAAAGCGGATGGAACGACAATGCCATGCGCAGACGTTCGTCCCGCACCCGCCGCGCGGCATGCGCATAGATCGACCGGTCCGCCCGGAACATCGCAAAGGTCGGCAAGACCTTGATCAGCTCCCACAGCTGATGCATCGGCCGACGGCCCAGATTTTCAAACCCGAACCGGTAGCGCGCTTCGGCATCTTTCAAGAACTGCGCGTAACCCGCTGAATCATTTGGTGAAAGTCGCGCCACCTCGGCCGCCATGGCAGCTTTGTCACCCCGCATGGTGAACTTTGAACCATCCGGCCAACGGATTTCGTAGAACGGGTCCATTGGCAACAGCGTCACGTCAGAATCAAAGTCACGCCCGCACACTGCCCACAGATCCCGCAGCCCTTGCGGCACCGTCACGATCGTGGGGCCAAGGTCAAACCGGTGCCCGCCATCATGAATGGCACTGCCGCGCCCACCCGGCATATCCAGCCGGTCAATGACCGTCACCCGGTAGCCCTTGGCCCCCAGACGCATGGCCGAAGCAAGGCCGCCAATGCCTGCGCCAATCACGATGGCATCAGATTGGTGGGTCGGGTCGGGATAGGTAGACAGATCACGCATGAGCACAGCTTAAACTGTCTGAAAAAATTGACAACTCTTGTCTTTGTCACAGTTCGCAGGTCTTTACCTGACGCAACTCGGGCAGTAAGCTGTCAACTAAAGATGACAGAAGGGATATGCGCCATTCAGACCGTCAGCCTGTCCTTGTTCCGCTTTGACGGTTTTCTGAACCGCGCCTGGGTCATCGGGCAGATGGGGCTGGCGCGTCTGTCCTTCATGCGCATGCGCGATGTCGGCTTCTGGAAACTGTGCGGATCGGGCACCGGCGAAGGTTTTACCCCGCGCCCCAACCTTGGCGTCTGGGCCATTCTCGCGGTCTGGCCGGATGAGGAAACCGCCCGGCGCAACACCCGCACGGCACCCGTTTACGCCCGCTGGCGCGCGCGGGCGGGCGAAAGCTGGACGGTCTACCTTGCCCCCACCTCTGCCCGTGGCCAATGGTCGGGACGCGCGCCCTTTGCCGTATCAGCCACGCCGCATGGCCCCCTCGCCGCCCTGACCCGCGCCACGATCAAGCCCAGCCGCCTGATGCGGTTCTGGGACCGTGTGCCCGACATTTCGGCAGTCATCGGCAATGACCCCAATGTGGCCTTCAAGATCGGCATAGGTGAGGTGCCGATGCTGCACCAGATCACCTTTTCGCTCTGGCCCGACCCCACCACGATGGCCGATTTCGCCCGTGGCCATGGCCCGCACGGACAGGCCATCAAGGCCGTGCGCGAAGGCAACTGGTTTCGTGAAGAACTTTACGCCCGGTTCCGCATCCTTGGCTCCATGGGCACATGGGGCGGTGATAACCCGTTGAACCGGCTTGATTTCCCGAAAGAAAGCCATATCGAAAGCAGTGCCGCATGAGACAACCCTTTCCGTTCAGCGCCATCGTCGGGCAAGAGGCGATGAAGCAAGCCATGGTGCTGACGGCGATCGACCCAAGCATCGGCGGCGTGTTGGTCTTTGGTGACCGTGGCACAGGCAAATCCACGGCAGTGCGCGCCCTTGCGGCCCTGCTGCCCGAGATTTCGGCGGTACAGGGTTGCCCGGTCAACAGCCCCAGCGTCGATCAGGTGCCCGACTGGGCACAGGGCGCGGGCACGAAGATCGTCAAGAAACCCACGCCGGTTGTGGACCTGCCGCTTGGCGTGACCGAAGACCGCGTGGTGGGTGCCTTGGATATCGAACGCGCCCTCACACGCGGCGAAAAGGCGTTTGAGCCGGGTCTGCTGGCGCGCGCCAACCGGGGGTATTTGTATATTGACGAGGTGAACCTGCTGGAGGATCACATCGTTGACCTGCTGCTGGATGTGGCCCAGTCCGGTGAGAATGTGGTAGAGCGTGAGGGGCTGAGCATCCGCCACCCCGCGCGCTTTGTGCTGGTGGGGTCAGGCAACCCCGAAGAAGGTGAATTGCGCCCGCAACTGCTTGATCGCTTTGGCCTTTCGGTCGAGGTGACATCCCCCCGTGATGTGCCAACGCGGGTCGAGGTGATTACCCGGCGTGATGCCTATGACCGCGACCATGACGCGTTCATGGCCCATTGGCGCGCCAAGGATACGCGCCTGCGCAATACAATCCTGAAGGCGCGCACAGCCTTGCCTGCGCTGCAAACGCCTGCCGCCGTGCTGCACGATTGCGCGGCCCTGTGCATTGCGATCGGGTCGGATGGCCTGCGCGGAGAGTTGACGCTGCTCAAGGCCGCGCGCGCGCAGGCGGCGTTTGAAAAATCTGCCGCCGTCACACGCGCGCATCTGCGCAATGTTGCCGCCATGGCGCTGTCACACCGCATGCGGCGCGATCCGCTGGATGACGCAGGTTCAACCGCCCGTGTGCTGCGCGCCGTGGCCGAAATCCTGCCATGATGGAGCGTGCGGCCACAGCGCTTTCGCTGCTGGCGATTGATCCTGCCGGTCTGAAAGGCTTGTGGCTGCGCGCCCGTGCGGGCCCTGTGCGCGATATGGTGATGGCCGCCCTGACAACGCCCCTGCCCGTGCGCCGCTTGCACCCGACCATTGCCGATGATGCCCTGTTCGGCGGGCTTGATCTGGCCGCCACCCTTGCCGCCGGGCACCAGATCACCAGCGACGGCATTCTCAACACGCCCGCCTGCCTGACCCTGACCATGGCCGAACGCTGCACGCCCGGTCTGGCCGCGCGGCTGGCCCAAGCACTGGATCAGCCCGCGCATTGCCTGATAGCGCTGGATGAAGGTGAAGGTGACGAGGCCCTGCCCACCAGCCTGTCGGAACGTCTTGCCCTGTTTCTTGACCTTGGCGATGTGGTCTGGTCCGATGCGCAGCCCCCGACGCTGGACCCTGCCACCCTTGCCGCCGCCCGCACCCGCCTGCCCGACGTGCTGGCCCCGCCGGATGCCATTGCCACCCTTACCCGCGCCGCCGCTGCCCTTGGCATTGCCTCATTGCGGGCTCCACTTCTGGCGCTGACCGCCGCGCGCGCCCATGCCGCCTTGCGCGGCGATGCCCTGATCGGGGATGCCGATCTGCGTGCCGCGGCTGAACTGGTCTATGCCCACCGCGCGCTGCCGCAGCCCGAGGCGGCCCCACCGCAAGATACGCCAGAGCCGCCCCCACCCGGTGAAGACCCGGCACCGCAGACCCAGCAAAGCACGGATATTCCAGACGATATCCTGATCGAGGCTGCGCGTACGGCCCTGCCGCCTGATCTGCTGGCCGCCCTCAACGCTGGCCGCGCCGCCCGTGCTGCCAAAGGCGCATCCGGCACCGGTGGCGCGCGGGCAGGCAACCGCCGTGGCCGCCCCTTGCCATCCCGCGCGGGGCGGCTTGGCACCAGTGCGCGGCTTGATCTTGTGGCCACGCTGCGCGCTGCAGCCCCTTGGCAACCGATCCGCCGCGCAAGCGCCCTGCGGCAGGCCACCCTGCATATCCGCCCTGGCGATATCCGCCTGAAACGTTATGTCGAAACATCGGACCGCGTGTTGATCTTTGCCGTCGATGCCAGCGGATCAGCCGCGTTTGCACGACTGTCCGAGGCGAAGGGCGCGGTGGAACTGCTGCTTGCAGCGGCCTATGCACGGCGCGACCACGTGGCGCTGCTGGCCTTTCGCGGCACGAATGCCGAGCTGATCCTGCCCCCCACCCGCAGCCTTGTGCAGACCAAACGCCGCCTTGCTGGCCTGCCAGGTGGCGGTGGCACGCCCTTGGCGCACGGGTTGATGCTGGCCATGGCCACCGCCCTTCAGGCGCGCGCGCGGGGCCTGACCCCGACCATCGCCGTGCTGACCGACGGGCGCGGCAACATCGCGCTTGATGGCAGTGCCAACCGCGCGCAGGCAGAAGAGGATGCAGGCCTTCAGGCCCGCGCCATTGCTGCCACGGGCCTGTCTGCCGTGATCATTGATACGGGCAACCGCCCGCAGCCTGCATTGCAAACCCTGGCCCGCAGCATGGCCGCACCCTATGTGGCCCTGCCCCGCGCCGATGCGCACCGCCTGTCAGACGTGCTGACGCAGGCCCTTGCATGACGCCCCCCGCCCATTGGCCGAACCGCGACAAGGGCCGCCATATCCGCACCCGCCCGCATGACTGGTGGGTGGTGGAAGATGGCGCTGGCCCCACGATCCTGCTGCTGCACGGTGCGGGCGGATCGGGGCACAGCTTTGCGCCCCTGCTGCCCTATCTGACCCCGCATTACCGCTGCATCATCCCCGATCTGCCCGGCCAGGGCTTTACCCGTGCCGGTGCCCGTGGCCGCTTTGGCCTTGATCCCACGGCTGATGATCTGGCCACCCTGTGCGATCTGAACGCCTTTGCACCCGCCGCCATTATCGGCCATTCCGCCGGGGCCGCCATTGCCCTGCGCCTGTCCGAGATCCTGCCCTTGCAGGGCGTGGTTGGCATCAACGCCGCGCTTGGCACGTTTGAAGGGCTGGCGGGAACGCTGTTTCCCATGCTCGCCCGCGGCTTTGCCAGTATCCCTTTCCTGCCATCAGTCATTGCGCGGACCTGGGGGAATGCGGCGCGGGTGGATGGGTTGCTGGCGGGGACCGGGTCGACGTTGGGGCCAGAGGGGCGCGCGCAGTATCTGACGCTGGTCAAAAGCCCCACCCATATTGATGGCGCGTTGGGGATGATGTCGCAGTGGAACCTGACGCCACTGGTCGCCCGCCTTGGCAGCAACCCCGTCCCCACCCTTCTGATCACCGGCGACAAGGATCGCACCGTTCCCCCGCGCATCAGCCGGGATGTGGCGGCACGGATGCCTGCGGGGCTGTATGAGGAGCTGGGGGGGCTTGGCCATCTGGCCCATGAAGAGGCCCCCGCAGGTGTGGCGGCGGTGATCCTGCCATGGCTGGCAAAACAGCTGTCCCATGATGGGACATGAAGCCAGCCCAACAAAATCAATCACTTGGCCAAGCAGATTAAGGTTTGTTTAACCTTTGCCCAAGGGCCTGACGGGCCTATTCAAACTCCATGATCACATCATCCACCTTCAGGCTTGCCCCCGCCTGCGCCGTGATCTTTTTCACCACGCCCTTGCGTTCGGCCCTGAGCGTGTTTTCCATCTTCATCGCTTCGACCGTGGCCAGCGCCTGACCTTCCTGTACCTCATCGCCGACCGCAACATTGATCCGCACCACCAGCCCCGGCATCGGGCACAGCAGGAAGCGCGAGGTGTCTGGTG
The DNA here is from genome assembly GCA_046049665.1 of Pseudomonadota bacterium. Lineage (GTDB taxonomy): Bacteria > Pseudomonadota > Alphaproteobacteria > Rhodobacterales > Rhodobacteraceae > JAAFHS01. The sequence goes on from JBJOQW010000193.1 coordinate 8,968, forward strand.
GCAGCTTTTCCGGCATCAAGGCCGCAAGCGCCGCAGCCCTTGGCGTGCGCACATACACCCGCAGGTCTGCCCCCCGGTGGCGAAGGCGGAACCCCATCGGGATCTTGCCCACCTTCATCACCAGCGCCGCCCCATCCACCAGCAGCCGCGCCAGGGGCTGCCCCGGCGTCCAGTCGCTTTCGACCCGCAGCTTGGCACCATCGCCAAAGGTCACCGTTGACCCTGCCGGATCAGCCGCAACCCGGCACATGTGATCTGCCCCGCCAAGGCTGACCACCCAGTCATCCCCCACACGCCGCGTGTGATTGTCCATCGTGCCCGAAATCCGCGTGCGCCGAATTTCCGCCACCCGGTTCATCGCCGCCGCAGCCGCCGCCACCCGGCGCAACGTGTCTGCATCCAAGCTCGCCCCCTGGAAGCCCTCGGGGTATTCCTCGGCAATGAACGCCGTTGTGATCTTGCCCGACACAAAGCGCGGATGGTCCATCACCGCTGCCACGAATGGCAGGTTATGCCCGATCCCTTCCACCTCGAACGTGTCCAGCGCCACGCGCATTTCCTCAATCGCCGTGGCCCGGTCCGGCCCCCAAGTACACAGTTTCGCGATCATCGGGTCGTAGAACATGCTGATCTCGCCGCCCTCGAACACGCCTGTGTCATTGCGTACAATGCCGCGCGCCGTTGCCCCTTCGACCGGCGGGCGATAGCGCGTCAGCCGCCCGATGCTGGGCAGGAAATTGCGATAGGGGTCTTCGGCATAAAGGCGGCTTTCCATGGCCCAGCCGTTGATCTTAAGGTCGCTTTGCGCAAAGGGCAGTTTTTCTCCTGCCGCCACCCGGATCATCTGTTCCACAAGGTCCACCCCCGTGATCAGTTCGGTCACCGGATGTTCCACCTGCAGCCGCGTGTTCATTTCAAGGAAGTAGAACTTGCGATCCCCATCAACGATGAATTCCACCGTGCCAGCACTGGTATAGCCCACCGCCCGTGCCAGCGCGCAGGCCTGCTCACCCATCGCCTTGCGCGTGGCCGCATCAAGGAAAGGCGATGGCGCCTCTTCGATCACCTTCTGGTTCCGCCGCTGGATACTGCACTCGCGCTCATGCAGGTAGACGCAATTGCCATGCGCGTCCGCCATTACCTGAATTTCAATGTGCCTTGGCTGCGTGACGAACTTTTCAATGAAAATCCGGTCATCGCCAAAACTGGCCGCCGCTTCGTTCTTGGAACTCTGGAACCCTTCGCGCGCTTCCGCATCATTCCAGGCAATCCGCATGCCCTTGCCACCGCCCCCGGCACTGGCCTTGATCATCACAGGATAGCCGATCTGGCCTGCAATCTTTGCCGCCTCATCCGCATCGGCAATCAGGCCCATATGGCCCGGCACCGTCGAAACCCCCGCCTCTTGCGCGATCTTCTTTGAGGTGATCTTGTCACCCATCGCCTCTATCGCCTTTGACGGCGGGCCGATGAACACCACGCCTGCAGCCTCAAGTGCGGCTGCGAAATTGCGGTTTTCGGACAGGAAACCATAGCCCGGATGCACCGCCTGCGCGCCTGTGGCCTTGATCGCCGCCATGATCTTGTCGATCACGATATAGGACTGCGCTGCTGGTGACGGGCCGATATGCACCGCCTCATCCGCCATGCGCACATGCAGCGCGTTGCGGTCAGCGTCGGCATACACCGCCACGGTCTTGATCCCCATTTTCCGCGCGGTCTTGATCACGCGGCAGGCAATCTCGCCGCGGTTGGCGATCAGGATCTTGTCAAACATGGCGCGTCTTCCCCCCAAAAGAAAAGCCACCCGCGCCAAAGCGCGGATGGCCTGTGATTTGCGCAGCGCGGTCTGCTGCGTTTACGTCAATAGCCCTGCTGGCAGCTAAGCGCGCCGGGAACATAGCAGGTGGCAGCGCCGCCAGCCGCCCCCAGCGCCGCCCCGGCAAGAAGGTTTTCATCCAGCGCATCAGCGGCCAGCGCGCCGACAACGGCCCCGCCCAAGCCACGGGTAGCCGGGTCTTGCAGGCAGCCGGACAGGGCCATAGCGGCCACGCCCACCAGAAGGAGTGATTTGATCTGCATCGATTTTTGCCTCGTGTTCGTGTTTTTATTGGTTCGATTATGGCAACAAACCGGGGTTCTGAAAACCCACTTTGATGCGCGTTATCCACATCGGCAGTAACATCGGCGGCAAAAGGCATGGGAAGGGGCCATCGCGCCGCCCAGAAAAAGGGCCTGATCCGGGTGGGATCAGGCCAAAAGATAGGGGAAGGGTAATAGTTCAGACACGTCAGGCGCCGCGTCGCAGCCGCAGTGCCCGTCCATACAGTGTCACCCGCCCGCACAGCCGCTGCAAAACCTTTCTTCCCTTGCGGAAAGCGATGGGCAAGGCTTTGCCAATTCTGCAAGGCAGGCGGCGAATTCATGCCTAGTCTTCATCCTCTTCGTCCCAGTCATAGACCGGTGCATCCGATGCAAAGACCGTTGGAAACGCCGCTTCCGCGCGCTTCACGTCAATCCGCAGCAAGGCTTCATAGCTTTCCGGATCAAACGGGTCTTCGGCAGGCACGACCTCGCGCCCGAACAGCCATGACAGGCGGCCCGCATCCAGATTGCCGCGTTCGAACGGTTCTTCGCCGAAATGCTGCCAAAGTGCCGCCATGAAGCCTTCATCGGCCAGCTTGTCCACATGTTTGCGGTCGCGGTAGCGTTCGCGCTTGACCAGTTTGGTCACGCCAAGCCGGTGGTTGGCCCGGCGGATGGTGAACTGGAAATCACTGCCCGGAAGGCGGCCCGGAAAGCCGCGGTGTTTCAACATGTCTGCCTCCTGCAGCCCGTCTTCATGCCAGCAGACAGAAAAAGGGCGGGCCGGGGCAATGCCCCTGTGGCCCGCCCGATCACGTTACTTGTACTTGCCGGTATAGGTTGGTTCAACCGTAACGGCCGGTTCGTCCACGTAAACCACTTCTTCCTGCTTGGGCGCACAAGCTGCGGCAAACGCCACAAGGCCCAGTGCAAGAACGATCTTGGTGCTCTTCGACATCCTCTACTCCTTACTTCTTCTTTCAGGACAGGGACGCAACGATCGCGCCCCCGTCCCTTGTGCGAGGTTAAGGCCGCTTGGGTTCGGCCTGCCCGCAGCATAGCCCAAGGCCCCTGCATTTGACACGCAAAGCGCACCAAACCCTCCGCCTGTGACTCGGAAGTCGCAATCGCGTGAATGGATGAAGAACGATCCGCAACATATTGTGTCTGCATCAGTAAATCTCCCAGATGCAGGCACCGTTTTCAATCCGGTAGGCCTCGAAATACTGCACGGCATCGGGGGCCGCCTCACCAAATGGCAGCGCCACATCCGCAAGCGAGATGATGATCTGCTGTGGCGCAGGCCCGAAGTCCGTGCTGCGCGGAATGGCATAGCTTTCACATAGCGCCTGCATGTCGGCCAAGGCCGCGTCCAGATCAAGCGCCGCGAGATCCGGTGCGACAAAGCGAAACCGCAGTGTCAGGCCCTGCACGCCGCGCACATTCCAGATTACGTCCTGCAATGCCACCGCTTGCCCCGACGGCACGCCCAACAGCGCGTCATCACCGGGGCTGGCAAGGTCTCCGTCCAAAACTTCTTCCATGGCGCACGTCCTGAAATTTGGCCCTACAGGGGAATGTTATCGTGCTTTTTCCACGGGTTGCTTTGCTTTTTCGTCCGCAGGCTGGCAAAGGCCCGCGCCACCCGACGCCGCGTGGACTGCGGCATGATCACCTCATCAATAAAGCCGCGTTCCGCCGCCACGAACGGGTTGGCAAAACGGTCTTCATATTCCTTCGTCCGCGCCGCAATCTTTTCCGCATCGCCAAGTTCGCTGCGATACAGAATTTCCGTGGCCCCCTTGGCCCCCATCACCGCCACCTCGGCCGTGGGCCAAGCATAGTTGAAATCGCCCCGCAGGTGCTTGGACGACATCACCACATAGGCCCCGCCATAGGTCTTGCGCGTGACCACCGTTACCTTCGCCACCGTCGCCTCGGCATAGGCAAACAGCAGTTTCGCCCCGTGCTTGATCACACCCCCCAGTTCCTGCTGCACCCCCGGCAGGAACCCCGGCACATCGACCAGTGTCAGGATCGGAATTTCAAACGCATCGCAGAATCGCACAAAGCGCGCGGCCTTGCGGCTGGCGTCAATGTCCAGACAGCCCGCCAGCACCATTGGCTGATTGGCCACCACACCCACCGTCTGCCCTTCCAGCCGGATGAAACCCGTGATGATGTTGCCCGCAAAAGCTGCCTGAATTTCAAAGAAATCCCCCTCATCCGCGACCTTCAGGATCAGTTCTTTCATGTCATAGGGCTGGTTCGGATTGTCGGGCACCAGCGTATCCAGACTGGGCTCCACCCGCGCCGGATCATCAAAGAATGGCCGCACCGGTGCCTTTTCGCGGTTGTTCAACGGCAGAAAATCAATCAGCCGCCGCGCTTCGGCCAGCATTTCCACATCGTTTTCAAACGCCCCGTCCGCCACCGATGATTTGCGCGTGTGTGTAGCCGCCCCGCCAAGCTCTTCCGCGCTGACCACCTCATTCGTCACCGTCTTCACCACATCCGGCCCGGTCACGAACATATAGCTGCTGTCCTTCACCATGAAGATGAAGTCCGTCATCGCCGGTGAATAGACCGCCCCGCCGGCACAAGGCCCCATGATCAGGCTGATCTGCGGCACCACGCCCGATGCCATGACATTGCGCTGAAAAATCTCGCCATAGGCGGCAAGGCTGCCCACGCCTTCCTGAATGCGCGCGCCGCCACTGTCGCACAGACCAATGACCGGTGCGCCGTTCTGAATGGCCATGTCCATGATCTTGCAGATCTTGGCCCCGTGCGTTTCCGAAACAGACCCGCCAAACACCGTGAAATCCTGCGCAAACACATAGACCATGCGCCCGTTGACCGTGCCCCAGCCCGTGACCACGCCATCTCCCGGCGATTTGGTGTCCGCCATGCCGAAATCCACGCAACGGTGGGCCACGAACATGTCGAACTCTTCAAAGCTGCCTTCATCCAGCAAAAGATCAATGCGTTCGCGCGCCGTCAGCTTGCCCTTGGCATGTTGCGCATCAATCCGCGCCGCCCCCCCGCCCGCCCGCGCCACTGCGCGGCGCGCCTCCAGCTCTGTCAGGATGTTGTTCATATGCCCCCCCGTTTTGTCGTGCAGCGTAACGGGAATATGGCGGGCGTCAAACGGGTTTCCTGTGCGTGCCCCAAACGCTATGCACTGCAGGTCAACAGGAGTTTTCCATGTCTGCCATCCCCGTGCCCGTCATCACCATCGGCCTGCTGCTGATATCAAACATCTTCATGACCTTTGCCTGGTATGGGCATCTGAACTACAAATCCGCGCCGCTTCTGATGGTGATCCTTGTCAGCTGGGGCATCGCGTTTTTTGAGTACGTGCTGATGGTGCCCGCCAACCGCATTGGCCACAGCCATTTTTCGGCAGCCGAGCTGAAAACCATTCAAGAGGTCATCACCCTGTCGGTTTTTGCCGTGTTCTCGGTGTTCTTTCTGAAAGAGCCGCTGACATGGAACCATTTTGTCGGCTTCGGCTTCATCGCCTGCGGGGCCTTCTTCATCTTTCACAAATGGGCCTGAGGCCCCTTATCTGTGCGCCTGCAAGGGCCGGACTGTGCGCCCGTGGCCCATGGACAACACCAGCCCGCAGGCATAGCCAAGGCGCATGACACGCGCCCGTTTTCTTGATCGCACCACCCCGCCACATATAGCCACGCTGATCCTGATTGCCGGGTTGGCCGCGCTGTCGCTGAACATCTTTCTGCCGTCACTGCCCGATATGGCGCGGCATTTCGGCGTGGATTACGGCCTGATGCAACTGTCGGTATCGGCCTATCTGGCCATGACGGCGGTCCTGCAACTGGTGATCGGCCCGATTTCCGACCGGTTCGGCCGCAGGCCCGTGCTGCTGGGGGCCATTGCGATTTTCATACTGGCCACGATCGGGGCAATCCTTGCGCCGAACTTTGCCGTGTTCCTGACTTGTCGGATGACACAGGCGGTCATCGCATCGGGCTTTGTGCTGGGCCGCGCCGTGGTGCGTGATATCGTGCCTGCCAATCAGGCGGCTTCGATGATCGGTTACGTCACCATGGGCATGTCGATCGTGCCCATGATCGGCCCCCTGATCGGTGGGACGCTGGATGCAGCCTTTGGCTGGCAGGCGACATTCTGGGTGCTGGCGGCGGGTGGGGCGATCATGCTGGCCATGGTCTGGGCCGATCAGGGCGAAACGGCCACGCAGCGCAGTGCCAGCTTTGCCGCACAATTCCGCGCCTACCCCAACCTGCTGACATCCCAACGTTTCTGGGGCTATTGCCTTGCAGCCGCCACGGCATCCGGCGCGTTCTTTGCCTTTCTTGGCGGTGCGCCCTATGTGGGCACCACTTATTTCAGCATGGACAGCGCCACCCTGGGCTTTTACTTCGCCGCCCCTGCCATTGGCTACATGACGGGGAATTTCCTGTCGGGCCGCTTTGCCACGCGCGTCGGCGGCAATCGCATGGCCATGGCCGGAGCAGTGGTGACGACGGCGGGGCTGGCCCTGCTGGCCGTGCTGGCCGCCGTCGGCCTTGCCGGGCCGAACGTGTTTTTCGGGCTGGTCATCACGGTCGGCCTTGGCAATGGCATCATGCTGCCATCCGCCAATGCAGGCATGCTGTCGGTGCGCCCCGAACTTGCCGGCTCTGCCGCGGGCCTTGGCGGTGCCATCACCATTGGCGGCGGGGCTGCGCTTTCGGTGCTGGCGGGGCTGGTGCTGACGCCCACCTCTGGCCCCTTGCCACTGGTGCTGATCATGCTGGCGTCATCCGCCGCGTCCATCCTGTGTGTGCTGTGGGTGATTGCCCGCGCCCGGTCCATTGGCGCAGGCTAAGGCCGCAGGCCCCGGATTCTGCAAAAATCCGGTCAAGAATTTTTACAAAATTTTTGGTCCCAGACCTACCGTTGCGCCACGCGCCAGTTGTCATTCATCACCGGCGCCAAATTTTCGCGCGGCAGCATCTGCCGCCCCAAAATATGATCTGCCGCCTTTTCCCCCACCATGATCGACGGCGCGTTCAGATTGCCGTTCGTCACCTGCGGAAACACCGAACTATCCGCCACGCGCAAGCCATCCACCCCAATCACCCGGCATTCCGGGTCCACCACCGCCATCGCATCATCTGCCCGCCCCATCCGCGCCGTCCCGCAAGGGTGATAGGCGCTTTCCGCGTGGTCGCGGATGAACGCGTCAATCTCTGCATCCGTCTGCACCCTCGCCCCCGGCTGGATCTCGTGCTTGACATGTTCCGCCATCGCCGCCTGCCCGAACACCTCACGCGTGAGGCGGATGCAGGCGCGGAACTCCTCCCAATCCTGCGGATCGCTCATATAGTTGAACCGGATCACAGGCGCCGCCGCCGGATCAGCCGAACGCAAGCTCACTGCGCCCCGGCTGCGTGATCGCATCGGCCCCACATGCGCCTGAAAGCCATGCCCATCCACCGCGGCGCGGCCATCATAACGCACGGCAATCGGCAGGAAGTGGTACTGGATATCCGGGTAATCCACCCCCGCGCGCGACCGGATGAAGGCACAAGCCTCAAACTGGTTACTCGCCCCAAGGCCCCGCCCCGTGAACAGCCACTGCGCGCCAACCCAAGCCTTGCCCCAGAGATTCCAGTATTTATACAGCGTGATCGGCTGTTTAGCCGCAAACTGCATGTAGATTTCCAGATGGTCCTGCAGATTCGCCCCCACCCCCGCACGGTCCGCCACCACCCCGATCCCATGTTCCGCCAGATGCGCCCCCGGCCCCACGCCCGACAGCATCAGCAGTTTCGGCGTGTTGATCGATGATGCCGCCAAGATCACCTCGCGCCCTGCGCGCACAACCTCGACCTGCCCCTCACGGCTGACCTGCACACCCACTGCGCGCCGCCCGTCAAACACCACCTTTTGCGCAAGGCCCCTTATCACCTCGACCCGCCCCGTTTTCTGCGCTGGCCGCAGATAGGCATTGGCCGCAGACCAGCGCCGCCCCTTCCAGATCGTCGCCTCCATCGGCCCAAAACCCTCTTGTGCCGCCCCGTTGTAATCGGTCGTCACCGGATAGCCCGCCTGCGCCCCCGCCTGAATGAACGCATCGAACAAGGGGTTCTTCCGTGGCCCCCGCGTGATGTGCAACGGCCCCGACGTGCCGCGATAGGACACATCGCCTTCCCCGTGCCAGTTTTCCATCCGCTTGAAATAGGGCAGCACATCCGCATAGGCCCAGCCTTGTGCCCCCATCGCCTCCCACGTGTCATAATCCCGCGCATGGCCCCGCACATAGACCATCCCGTTAATCGAAGATGACCCCCCCAGCACTTTGCCCCGTGGCGTTGCCAACCTGCGCCCGCCCAGATGCGGCTCCGGTTCCGACTGCAGGCCCCAATCGTACATCGCCATGTTCATTGGCATGGACAGCGCGCCCGGCATCTGGATGAACGGCCCCGCGTCACTGCCCCCCAGCTCAATGATCGCCACTGTCCGCCCCGCCTCGGCCAAGCGATACGCCAGCGCACAACCGGCCGAGCCTGCCCCCACGATCACATAATCAGCTGGCATCATCGCCCCGCAACCGCGCATCCAGATAGGCCAGTGCCACGGCAACAGCCCGCGCCCCATCGGCTGGCCCGTCTTTTAACACCTCGCGCAGATACAGCCCGTCAATCAGCGCGCCCAACCCATCGGCAATGTCCGCCGCATCCGCCCTTGGCCGCAAACAGGCCCGCAGGTTACTGCGCAGCCGCCCCTGATACACCCCCAGCAGCCGCTTCGCCCCCGGCACCGATTGCGCCAGCACCCAGAAATTCAGCCATGCCCCCACCACATCGCGCCGGAAATTCATCGGGCTGAACGATGCCCGCAAAATCGCCCGCAGCCGCGCGTCCTGCCCATCCGCCGCCGCCAGTGCACCCCGCACCTCTGCCCCATACAGTGTAAGGACATGCCGCATCGCCGCCAGAAACATCTCTTCCTTGGACCCAAAGTAATGGTGGGCCAGCGCCGATGACATGCCCGCACGCTTGGCAATCTGGCTGACCGTCACGTCAAGGCTGCCGACCCGCCCGATTTCAACAATCGTTGCGTTGACCAGCGCCTGCTTTCGGATAGGCTCCATCCCGAGCTTTGGCATTTGCGAACTTTCATGCAAAAAGGGCTTGCGGGACAGGGCTACCGTATCGTTAATTGACTCGTCAATCAACAAAACGACGCCACAAGAAACGATGCGCCAACAACAGGGATGCAACACATGAAATCGACCAAGACAGTTCTTCTTGCCACCGTGGCAAGCATCACCCTTTCGGGCATGGCCTTCGCTGAAGGCTGCGACAAGATCACCTTCTCGGACGTGGGCTGGACTGACATCACCGCCACCACCGCCGCCACATCGCTGGTGGTTGAGGCGTTGGGCTATGAAACCGAAACCAAAGTCCTTGCCGTGCCCGTCACCTATACCGGCCTTGCCGAAGGCGATATCGACGTGTTCCTTGGCAACTGGATGCCCACGATGGAAGCCGACATCGCCCCCTACCGCGAGGCTGGCACGGTTGAAACCGTCCGCACCAACCTTGAAGGTGCCAAGTACACACTCGCCACCAACGCCGCCGGTGCCGCCCTTGGCATCAAGGATTTCGCCGATATCGCCAAGCACAAAGACGCGCTGGATGGCAAGATCTATGGCATTGAACCCGGCAATGATGGCAACCGCCTGATCTCCGATATGATCGCATCCGGCCCTTTTGGCCTTGATGGTTTCGAAGTGGTCGAATCCTCGGAACAGGGGATGCTTGCCGAGGTCGCCAACAAAGACGGCGAACAGGCCCCGATCGTGTTCCTTGGCTGGGAACCCCACCCGATGAACGCCAATTTCGACATGACCTATCTGACTGGCGGCGATGATTATTTCGGCCCCAACCTTGGCGGCGCGACCGTGGCCACCAACACCCGCGCGGGCTTTGTGACCGAATGCCCGAACACCGGCAAACTGCTGCAGAACCTGTCCTTCACGCTGGCCATGGAAAACGAAATCATGGGCGCCATCCTGAATGACGGCGCTGATCCGCGCGATGCCGCCAAGGCATGGCTGGCCGCCAACCCCACCGCATGGGAAGCATGGCTGGACGGCGTTACCACCAAAGACGGTGGCGATGCCAAGGCCGCTGTCGCCGCTGCCCTGCAATAACCCCATCGGCCCCGTGGTCACCCCACGGGGCCTTTTCAATAACGCGCAAGGGCAGGCATGGACTGGCTGACAGCTTGGGAAATCCCCGTCGGCAAAACGGCCAAGATCGTCTTTGACTGGCTGAAGACCGATTTCAAAGAGTTTTTCCGCGCCTTTGGCAACGGGATCGAAGACCTGATCGAAGGCTTCAGTGATCTGCTTGCCGCCATCCCCGCACTGCTGCTTGTGGCCGCATTGGTTGCCCTTACATGGGCCATCCAGCGCAGCTGGCAGCGCTGCCTTGTTGTGGTGCTGTGCCTGCTGTTCATCATCAATCAGGGCTATTGGGAAAAAACCACCGAAACCCTTGCCCTTGTCACCTTCGTCTGCGCCATCTGCATGGCCATCGGCGTGCCCGTGGGCGTGGCCGCCGCCCACCGCCCGCGCCTTTACGCCGCCATGCAGCCTGTGCTTGACCTGATGCAAACTCTGCCCGCGCCTGTTTACCTTATCCCCTTCGTCATCCTGTTCGGCATCGGTGTCGTACCCGCCCTGTTTGCCTCCATCATCTTCGTCGTGCCCACCTCTATCCGCCTCACACACCTTGGCGTCTCGACCACACCCACCGCGCTACTCGAGGCCGCAACCGCATTCGGCGCCACGAAAAAGCAGGTGCTGTGGAAGGTCGAACTGCCCTTTGCCTTCCCGCAGATCATGGCCGGGCTAAACCAGACCATCATGCTGTCACTGTCCATGGTCGTCATTTCCGCCTGGGTCGGAGCCGCAGGCCTTGGCGTGCCCGTGGTTGAAGCGCTCAACCGCGTGCGCCCCGATCAGGGGTTTGAGGCGGGGTCAGTCATCGTGGCCCTTGCCATTGCCCTTGACCGTATGCTGCGGGTGACCAGAACATGACCCTTCCTGCAGTTGAATTTGACCGCGTCTCCATCGTCTTCGGTGATAACCCCGACCGCGCCCTGCCCCTGATGGATCAGGGCATGTCGCGTGGCGAGGTGCAGGCACGGACCAACCAGATTTTAGGCGTGCATGATTGCAGCCTGACCGTCGCCACTGGCGAAATCCTTGTGCTGATGGGCCTGTCAGGCTCTGGCAAATCCACCCTGCTGCGCGGTGTGAATGCCCTGAACCCCGTCGTGCGCGGCGAGGTGCGCGTGAATGACGGCACCAAGATGGTCTCTGTCACAAAGGCCGATCCCGAAACCCTGCGCCGCCTGCGCATGACGCAGATCGCCATGGTGTTTCAGCAATTCGGCCTGCTGCCATGGCGCACCGTACGCGAAAACGTGGGCCTTGGCCTTGAACTGGCAGGCATCCCCCCCAAGGATCGCAAGGCCCGGGTTGACGCACAATTGGCGCTTGTGAACCTGTCCGAACGCGCCGATGCGCTGGTGGGCGAACTTTCGGGCGGCATGCAGCAGCGCGTGGGCCTGGCCCGCGCCTTTGTGACCAACGCACCGATCCTGTTGATGGACGAACCCTTTTCCGCGCTTGACCCGCTGATCCGCGCGAAATTGCAGGACGAACTGCTTGATCTGCAAGCGAAACTGAAGCGCACGATCATCTTCGTGTCCCACGATCTGGACGAAGCCTTCAAGATCGGCAACCGCATCGCCCTGATGGAAGGCGGGCGCATCGTGCAATGCGGCACCGCGCGCGAAATCATCGCCAACCCCGTGTCAGATTACGTGGCCGAATTCGTGGCGCATATGAACCCGCTGTCCGTGCTGACTGCCGCCGATGTGATGCAACCCGGCGGGTCGGAAGGCGGGCCAACCGTGGGGCCAGAGACGCCCGTAAAAGAGGTTATGCAGTTGATGCAGGACGGCACGCCCGAAATTACCGTCAGCGCAGCGGGCAGGCATCTGGGCGTGATCCGCGCTGGCGGGCTGATGGCCAAGCTGACGAACCCACGCGGATAATCCTGCCCGGGGGTGCTCATCCCTCCCGCGCGGTCGGTCTTCGCTTGGCACCCAGCGAAGAGCCGCCGCAAGGCAGCGATGAGCGCCCCCGTTCAGAAAATTACCCGACAAGATCCTTCGCCGTTGGCTTTTTCTTCGCAGCCGCCTTCTTGGCCGGGGCCTTTTTCGCCACCGTTTTCTTCACCGCCGGCGCTTTCGCCGCCGCCTTGCGCGCCGGTTTCTTGCCGCCCTTGCCCGCCTTTTCTGCAATCAGAACAAGCGCTTCGTCCAGCGTCACATCCTCGGGCAGCAAATCCTTCGGCAAGGTCGCATTCACCTTGTCCCACTTCACATAAGGCCCATACTTGCCCGGCATCACCTGCACCGCACCCCCGCTCGGATGCTCGCCCAGCTCGCGCAGCGGTGCTGCTGCCGCCCCCCGGCCCGCCCCGCGAGACGCCTTTTGCGCCAGCACTTCCACCGCCCGGTTCATCCCGATCGTGAACACCTCTTCCACATCCGGCAGGTTCGCATAGGTGCTGTTATGCTTCACATAGGGCCCGAAGCGCCCGATCGCCGCCTCAACGGGCGCGCCATCCCCCGGATGCGTCCCCACCAATCGCGGCAGGTTCAACAGTTGCAACGCCCGCTCCAGCGTCAGTGCATCCGGTGCCCAGCCCTTTGGCAGGCTGCCCCGCGGTGGTTTCGGGTTCTCCTCGCTCACCTCGCCCTTTTGCACATAGGGCCCGAACCGACCCGCCCGCAAGCTGATCGGCACCCCATCCGCATCCTCGCCCAGGATCTTGCCATCCGGCGTCGCCCCGCCATCTTCGCCCACCGTGATGGGCCGCGTGTAACGGCATTCCGGATAGTTCTTGCAGCCAATGAAGGCTGACCCCGTCCGCGCCGTCTTCAGATGCAGCCGCCCCGTGCCACAGGTCGGGCAGATGCGCGGATCAGACCCATCCGCGCGTGACGGATAAAGATGTGGCGACAGGAAATCATCAATCTTTTCCAGCACTTCGCTGATCCGCAAATCAGCCGTTTCCGCCACCGCCGCCGAGAAATCACGCCAGAACCGCGCCAACACGTCCTTGTAATTCCGCTCACCTGCTGACACGTCATCCAGCTGGCTTTCCAGATCGGCCGTGAAATCATACTCCACATAGCGCTGAAAGAAATTCGACAGGAACGCTGTCACCAGCCGCCCCTTGTCTTCCGGGAACAACCGGTTCTTGTCCTTGCGCACATATTCGCGGTCCACGATCGTGGTCAGCACCGATGCATAGGTTGATGGCCGCCCGATGCCCAGTTCTTCCATCCGCTTGACCAGTGTTGCCTCGGTGTAGCGCGGCGGCGGCTGTGTAAAGCTTTGGTTTGGCGTCACACTGCGCTTGTCCACGCCTTCGCCTTGCATGATCTGCGGCAGGCGGCCCTCATCCTCATCCTCGTCATCGCGGCCTTCATCATAAACCTTCAGGAACCCGTCAAACAGCACCACCTGCCCGTTCGCCCGCAGGCCCACCTGCCCATCCGGACTGACCACCTCGACCACCGTGCGTTCCAGACGCGCTGCCGCCATCTGGCTGGCAATCGTGCGCTTCCAGATCAGGTCGTAAAGCTTGCGCTGATCCGCTTCCGTCAGCCGCAGGCTATCGGGGCTGGCCGCCATATCCGTGGGGCGGATACATTCATGCGCTTCCTGCGCGTTCTTGGCCTTGTTCTTGTAGATGCGCGGGGTATCCGGCACATAGGCCGCGCCGAACATCGCCTTGATCGCCTCGCGTGCCGAAGTCACCGCCTCGGGTGCCATGTCAATGCCATCGGTCCGCATATAGGTGATATGCCCCGCCTCATACAGGCGTTGCGCCGCACTCATGCAGGCTTTGGCCCCCATGCCGAACTTGCGGCTGGCTTCCTGTTGCAAGGTCGATGTCATGAAGGGCGCATAGGGGTTTCGCGCCGCAGGCTTGGCCTCAACCGATTCCACCTTGAAACTGCGGCTTTTGATGGCCTGCACGGCCAGTTCCGCAGCCTCTGCCGTCGGAATATCGAATTTCGCCAGTTTCTTGCCGCCCAGTGTCACCAGCCGTGCTTCAAATTCCTGCCCGCGCGGCGTGGTAAGCGTGGCCGCCACCGTCCAGAATTCCTGCGCGCGGAACGCCTCGATCTCCATCTCGCGGTCCACGATCAGCCGCAGGCAGACCGATTGCACGCGCCCCGCCGATTTTGACCCCGGCAGTTTGCGCCACAGCACGGGCGACAGCGTGAAACCCACCAGATAATCCAGCGCCCGGCGCGCAAGATAGGCATCAACCAAGGGCTGATCCACCTGCCGCGGGTTCTTCATCGCTTCGGTCACCGCGGCCTTGGTGATTGCGTTGAACGTTACCCGGCTGACCTGCGCGCCCTTTTTCAGACTGCTGGCAAGGGCCGCCTGAAGGTGCCACGAAATCGCCTCGCCTTCGCGGTCAGGGTCGGTGGCCAGGATCAGCGTCTGGTCGGTTTTCAGCGCCTCGGCAATGGCGCGGACATGTTTTTTGCTATCCGCGGCTACCTCCCACATCATCTCGAAATCGGCGTCAGGGTTGACTGACCCATCCTTCGGCGGCAGGTCACGCACATGGCCATAGGATGCCAGAACCGTATAATCGGATCCCAGATATTTGTTGATTGTCTTGGCCTTAGCGGGCGATTCCACAACGACAACGGGCATCTCTATCCTTTCGGCGCAACCCCTGCAGGGCCGGGGGAACATGGTGTCACCCCACCGGCTTTGTCAATGCGCCACATCCTGTTGTGTCAAAATGCTGTTGAGATGTCTGCCGCCCAAGTGGCCGCACGGGCCCGTGCGGCCAGCGCCTTGCCTGCCGTTCCCACTGCGCCCGAATGTGGGAAGTCATGGACTGATAGCGGGCCAAACCCGGTCAGTTCACCCGGGCAAGCAAGCCCCCGGCCTGCCGTTGGATGCGCCCTTCCAGTTCCAGCGCCACCAGCGCCGGTGCGACCGAGGCCGCAGACAGGGCCAGATCGCGGATCAGCTGATCTTCGGCCAAGGGGCTTGGCCCCAGGCGATCCAGAATCAGGCTGTGCACCGCTGCAATCTCGCGCAGGGTCCGCGCTGGCGGCACAGCCACCGGTGCAGGCCGCACTGCGGGCTTTTCTTCCACCCGCATCGCCCCTTCCGCTACGCCAATCGCCTCCAGCACATCGGCCGCATGCCGCACAAGCGTGGCCCCATCGCGGATCAGCATGTTGCAGCCTGCTGCCCGCGCATCAAACGGGTGGCCCGGCACCGCCAGCACATCGCGCCCCAGATCGGCCGCATCCCGCGCCGTGATCAGACTGCCCGATTTCGCCGCCGCCTCAACCACCACCACCGCCTGCGCCAGCCCTGCCACCACGCGGTTCCTTTGCGGGAAATGCCGCGCCTGCGGCTCCAGCCCCGGCGGCTGTTCGCTGACAAGGCAGCCCTTTTCCCCAATCGCCGCCGCCAAGGCCTTGTTCTCCGGCGGATAGATCACATCCACCCCTCCCGCCATCACCGCAACTGTGCCCGTTTCCAGCGCCGCCTCATGCGCCGCCGCATCAATCCCCCGTGCCAGACCCGAGACAACCACCTGCCCCGCCCCGCCCAGCACCTCAGACAGCCGCCGCGCCATCCGCAGGCCCAGCGATGACGCGTTTCTTGCCCCCACCATCGCAACCATCGGCCGCTGCAGCAGCCCAATATCCCCCCGCGCCCACAGCACCGGCGGCGCATCCGCCATGTCCATCAGCGCCATGGGATAACCCGCCATCCTATGCACCAGCAGCCGCGCCCCCACGGCCGCGCCCGCCTTCATTTCCGCCTGCACCACGCCCAAGGGGCAAATCTCATACCCCTCAACCCCTGCCCCCGCCGCAATGCCCGGCAAGGCCGCCAGCGCCGCCGCCGCTGACCCATGTTCCGCAATCAACCGATGATACGTCGCAGGCCCTACCCTGCGCGAGCGAATGAGGCGAAGCGCATCTAACGTAGCTCCGTCCACCAGGGGTGTGGGGTGGGGTGTAGGGTAAGACTGCAAACCCGCCATGTTCACCTCGCCTCATTCGATTCGGACATTGCGCCAGCCACGGTTAACAGCGGGTAAAGATTTCCCGCCCCGTTTTCTCTTTGCAAAAATACTCATCCACCCTTGCGTCAAGAACACCCGTTGAACTTCCCCAAAGTTTTGATCAAAATGCGCCAAACACAGGGAGCCCACCATGCTGAACGCCGAAGTCGCCAAACGCCGTGAAACTGCCGTCTCGCGCGGCGTTGGCATGATGACCCAAATCTACGCCGACCGCGCGCTGAATTCCGAGGTCTGGGATATCGAAGGCAACCGCTATATCGACTTTGCCGCTGGCATCGCTGTTGTGAACACCGGCCATTGCCACCCGCGCATCATGGCAGCTGTGGCCGAACAGATGTCGCGCTTCACCCACACCTGCCATCAGGTGCTGCCGTATGAAAACTACATCCGTCTGGCCGAACGCCTGAACGCCGCAGTCCCCGGCAACTTTGCCAAGAAAACCATCTTCGTCACCACCGGCGCCGAGGCCTGCGAAAACGCCGTGAAAATCGCCCGCGTCGCCACGGGCCGCAACGCGGTGATCGCGTTTGGAGGTGCCTTCCATGGCCGCACGTTCATGGGCATGTCGCTGACGGGCAAGGTCGAACCCTACAAAAAGGGCTTTGGCGCCATGATGCCCGATGTCTGGCACATCCCCTTCCCGCAGGATGTGCATGGCATTTCCACTGCTGATGCGATGGCGGGCCTGACCAAGATCTTCAAGGCCGACCTTGACCCTGCCCGCGTCGCGGCCATCATCTTTGAACCCGTGCAGGGTGAAGGCGGGTTCTACCCTGCCCCCGCAGACCTTGTCCGCGCCATCCGCAAGCTCTGTGATGAACATGGAATCGTGATGATCGCCGATGAGGTGCAGACCGGCTTTGCCCGCACGGGCAACCTGTTCGCGATGCACGGCTATGACGTCGCCGCCGATCTGACCACCATGGCCAAGGGCCTTGCCGGCGGCCTGCCACTGGCCGCTGTCACGGGCAAGGCTGAACTGATGGATGCCGCCAACCCCGGCGGCCTTGGCGGCACCTATGGCGGCAACCCCTTGGGCATTGCGGCGGCCAATGCGGTGCTTGACGTGATCGAGGATGAAAAGCTGTGTGACCGCGCCAATGAGCTTGGCAGCCGCCTGAAACAGCGGCTTGAGGCGATCCGCTCCACCACGCCGGAAATCAGCGATATCCGCGGCCCCGGCTTCATGGTGGCGGTGGAATTCGCCAACCCCGGCAACCACGAACCCGACGCCGGTTTCACCAACCGTGTAAAGGCCGAGGCACTGAAGCGCGGCCTTATCCTGCTGACTTGCGGCGTTTACGGCAACGTCATCCGCTTCCTGGCCCCCATCACCATCCCTGATGCGCATTTTGCCGAAGCGATGGATATTCTTGAGGAATCGGTCGCAGCAGCGCGTGTCTGACCTTGCGGTAGTGCTTCGCCGTCTCTTGCCACGTCTTAGGCCGCCCGCAACAGGCGGCCCTGGACCAACCTCGCATCACTGATATCGCCAGCGCAGAGCGGATGCTGCGCGGCGCAGGCCTTGGCGAACAGGCTGCAGTCATTGCCAGGATGAGCCGCCCGTCCGTGCGGCTGACGCGCCAGCCGGGCCAGCCCGCGCCGTGTGGGGCCAGCCGCCTTGGCGGCCTGCCAGACCTGCCACCCGATATGGAATGGCCCCTGCGCCCGGCCGTCACACCCTCGCAGCACCATGCGCAGGAATGGCTTTGAGGTAATCCCGAAACAGCTGCATGGCTTGGCAGCCCACAACCCCTGACGTTTCTTGCGCAGTAAACCTGTCAGACGTGGCCGCGGTGGCCAGCGGCGCAACAGACCTGCCGCCCACTGGCGTGCTGTGGTTCCTTTACGACCTTGTCTATCAGGGCTGGGGCTTTGATCCTGCTGATGCGCCGGGCTTCCGTGTGCTTCACGCACCAAACCCTGCCAGCCTCGCCCCGCGCGAGCGACCAGCAACAACTCCCCCGCTGCGCAGCTTTGCCCCGGTGCCTTTGCGTCCGGCCAAAGGTTTTGATCTGCCTTTCTACGATCACCACGCGCGCGCGCAGCTTCGCCTGTCCGACGACATGATCGACGTCTATCACGATGCGATGTGGTCAAGCCTGCATTATCCCAAGCACAAGATGGGCGGATGGGCCTATCCTGTCCAGAACGCGATGGAACCCGAATGTGCGCTGGTGACTGCGGGCCTTTCTTGCGGTGATCCTCAGGTCTGGCGCAGCGATGAGGGCAAGCGTGTTCTGGCGCGGCCCGATGACTGGACCCTGCTTTTCCAGATCGACGATGACGAAAACACAGGGATGCAGTGGGTTGATATGGGACGCCTGTATTTCTGGATCCGCGCC
Organism: Pseudomonadota bacterium; assembly: GCA_046049665.1. Taxonomy (GTDB): domain Bacteria; phylum Pseudomonadota; class Alphaproteobacteria; order Rhodobacterales; family Rhodobacteraceae; genus JAAFHS01. Next base: position 27,602 of record JBJOQW010000193.1, read on the forward strand.
GCTGATCTGCGCGCCGCGGTTTTTGACCGCCCTTGGGTGATCCTGCAATCCAGCTAGCCGCGGTCAGGCCGAACCGGGCCTTGGGCCCATGCACGTAACCACATGCCGGCGTCAACATGGCAGCGCCATGTGCGCCTTTGCGCGGCCCCAAGGCAGCCTTCCGCCCGTCCTGCCCGCCGCGACAACCGCCCCGCTCAAGGCACATGGCGGCCAACCGCCGACCCCAAGGCCCACTAAAGCAGCAGCTTACCGCCCCCCGCACGCCCACACGCGGATTTCCCCCACGGGCGTGGCAACTTGCTGCCCAGCCCGTGCAAGCCCACCCCGTTCCCCCACCTTCCCGCGCTACACTCGCCACGTTTTGACCCTACAGATGAGGATATGATGAAACGCCTTCTTCTCACCCTGCCCATCCTGACAATTCCCCTTGCCGCCTGCCAGACCGAAGGCCAGAACGCCGCCGTCGGCGCACTTGGCGGGGCTGCCATCGGTGCCGCCGTGTCCAGCGAGGATGACCGTCTTGCCGGTGCCGCCCTTGGTGCCGCTGCCGGTGTTGCCGCCTCAACCCTGATCCGCCCCACCGGCCAGAACAACATCTGCCTTTACCGCGATGCATCGGGCCGCACCTTCGAGGCCCCCTGCCAGTAAGGCCGCCCAAAAACCCCCGGTCACGGCCCCTTTCCTTGTAAAGGGGCCGCACACCGCCTTGTTTGTTGACAGGTCAAACACCCCCTCCCTACACTGCACGCCAAGGCGCGTGGGGCGGTCAAAACGGCAATGGTCCTTTACACATATTCCGTCTGGCTTGTGCTCGGTTCTGTCGCCGTTGCCCTCATGGCCACCTTCACCGGCCTCTCCCTTACCCGTGGCGTCCAGGCCCTGCCCATCGCCCCCCGCCAGCTGCGCATTGCCATTGCCGCCGTCATGCTTGGCGGTGGCATCTGGACCATGCACTTCGTCGCCATGCTGGCCATGCAGTTCGACGTGCCCGTCGCCTATGACCTTGTCCGCACCGTTGCCTCGGCCCTCATCGCCATCCTCATCGCTGGCACCTCCCTCCTTATCATGCACTTCGCCACCCGCCGCCCCGCCACCATTGCCGCCTCTGGCGCCCTGCTTGGCATCGGCATTGCCGTCATGCACTTCGTCGGCCTTTCCGCCATCGAAGGCTGCCTGCCCCAGATAAGCCCCACTGCCATCGCCCTCTCCGCCCTCCTCGCCATTGCCCTTGGCATCGCCGCCATCGCCATCGCCTACCATCAGCGCACCGAGCGGAATATCCTTCTTGCCACCGCCGTCTTTGGCACCGCCGTCGCCGTTGTGCACTTCACCGCCATGGCACAGACACGCTTTACCCTTTCCCCTGATGCCGCCAGCCTGCCCCGCCTTGGCACCGATCAGATCGCTCTGTTCGTCCTGCTTGCCGTCTTTGCCATCTCTGGCGCCTTCCTGATGTCCGGCGCCAGCCTCATGGCCCGCAAGCCCGCCCCCGCCATCCCCTCACCCACTCCCCCCGATACCACCCTGCCCGACACCCAAACCCCGCCCACGCGCTTGCCGTACGAGCGTGAAGGCCGCACCCATCTTGTGCCCCTTGACCGTGTCGCAGCCCTGCATGCCGAGGGGCACTACACCACGCTCTGGCTCGATACCGGCCCCGTCTTCTGCCCCTGGTCCATCACCCAGGCCGAAGAGCGTTTGCCCCAAGGCTTCATGCGCGTGCACCGCAGCTGGATCGTCAACACCGCCCGCGTCGCCGCGTACGAGCGTGCCCGCGACCACGCCTATGTCACCCTGCAAACCCCGCCCGAGGCCCCCCGCATCCCCGTCGCCCGCAACCGCATGGCCGAGGTCCGCACCGCACTGGGCCTGTAAACCGCGCCCGATTGCCCCCTATGCACACCGCGTAGGTCGGGGCTTGCCCCGACTCAACCCCACAAAATCCCCTTGCACCCCGCACCCCACCCCGCGCACCATATGCCAAAGGGGTGCCCCATGCCGCAGTACCGCACGATTGCCGAGTTCGAAGCCACCGCCAACCCGACCAAGGCCGAACTTGACCTCATCACCGCCTGCAAGGCCGGTGAGCATTGCATCTTGGGCGACGGCACCCGCCCCGAAACC
>JBJOQW010000194.1:0-23969 GCA_046049665.1 Pseudomonadota bacterium
AAGATGCCCAGCACATTGGGGTTCAGCATGTTGGGCCGCGCGATCCACAGCGTCAGCAGCAGCAGGGCAAAGACCCAATAGGCGGGCGGCACAGCGGCAAGACGGCGGAAAATGGGATGTGCCATGATCAAAGCCCCATCTTCTTGCGCGATTGCAGCCCGACAATGGCCAACAGCAGCCCGCCCTTGATAGCCGTCTGCACAAAAGGCGACACATTCGCGAGGTTCATCCCGTTGGCCAACAGCGCCAGAACAATCGCGCCCAGCACCGTGCCGTGCAGGCTGCCCACCCCGCCCGAAAGCTGTGTGCCCCCGATGGCAGCGGCAGTGATGGCATCCAGTTCGAACAACAGGCCCACGTTCGGGTCGCCCGAAACGATCCGCCCGGCAAGGAATACCCCGGCAAGGGCGGCAAACAGCGCACAGGCCACATAAGCCAGCAGAATATTGCGCCCGACGCGGATGCCGTAGGTGCTAGCGGCATCATCCATCCCGGCAGCAACGCCGCCCCCGATGCCGAACAGGTGCAATCCGAACCGGCTGCCATACAGAACCTTGGCCGCCAGCCCCACGGCGATCAGCCCCCAGAACAGCGGCAGGGGCACGCCCAGCACGCTACCCTGCACGGCGGCAATCACGACATCGGGCACAGTGCCGCCCGAAACGGGCCGCAGGATGCGGGTGATGCCAAGCAAGATATACTGCATGGCCAGCGTTGCGATGATCGGATGCACATTCAGGCGCGTGATAACCAGCCCGTTGATCAGCCCAACCATTGCAGCTAGCAGAAACACTGTCGGGATCAGCATCATCGCAGGGCCATCCAGTGACAGGATGGCGGTAGAAAAACTGATGACTGATCCGACCGACAGGTCAAGTCCGCCCACCAAGATGACGAACAACTGCCCGATGGCCGCAATCAGCAGCGGCATGGCTTGAGCGATCAAGTTAAACAGGTTTTCACGCGTGGCGAACTGGTCGGTGCCCACTGTCAGGATCACCACCAGCGCAACCGCAATTACTAGGGGCACGCCCCACAATCCTTGCCTGCTGCGCCGTGCCGAAAAGCCCGATTTAAACCACTGGATCATGCTGCCACCCCTTCGGCAGTCAGGGCCGCCGCAAGAATGGAACGTTCGGTGGCCTGCCCGGCAGGCAATTCGGCCACCACGGTGTCATCATGAACCACTGCAAGCCTGTCGCAAAGGCCGATCAGTTCCACCGTCTCCCGCGAGGTCACCAACACGGCACCGCCTGCCTGTGAAAAATCCCGCAAAAGCGCATAAATCTCTGATTTGGCGCCGATATCCACGCCGCGCGTGGGTTCCTCAATCACCAGAACCTTAACCTCACGTGCCAGATAGCGGCCCAGCAGGACCTTTTGCTGATTGCCACCCGACAGCGAAGATACAGGCGTGGCAGGGCTTGCGGTCTTGATGCGCAAGGCGTCGGTCATACGTTGCACCACGCCTTTCAGGCTACGAGCGCGGGCGAAAGCGGGCTTCTCGGCGTGCAGGCCAATCACAAGATTGGCCGCCACCGACAGGCCCAGCATAAGTCCTTCTTCCTTGCGGTCCTCAGGCACAAAGCCCAGACCCAGCCGCGCCATCGCGCGGATGCCGCTCGCCGCGGAAGGGAATTTCAGCGCCTGCCCATGCAGCCGCAACGTGCCATCTGCAGGCGTATGTCGTCCGATCAAGGCTCGCATGATGCGCTGTTGCCCTTGTCCTTCCAGACCGGCCAGCCCCAAAATCTCGCCCTGATGCAGGGTCAAATCAAAAGCGCGCGCCTCTGGGGTCGTGCGAAAGGCTGACAATTCCAGCACGGGTTTTCCAAGGCTTGCCGACCGCGACGGGAAAAGGTCTGCCAGTTTGCGCCCTACCATCATCGCGATCAGACCATCCGGCTTCACGTCCGTGATGGCGCGGGTCCCGACAAAGTGGCCGTCCTTCAGCACCGTCACTTCGTCACAGATGCCGAAGATCTCGTCCATCCGGTGCGAGATATAGACGATGGCCCGCCCTTCCGCGCGCAGCCGCCGGATACTGCGGTTCAGCACCTCGACATCGGCAGCATTCAGCGCTGCGGTGGGTTCATCAAGGATCAGCACACTGGCATCCACCTTGATGCCATGGGCGATCTCTACGAACTGGCGTTCGGCGATGGTCAGGGTAGAGACCAGCTGACCCGGGTCCAGTTTCAGATCCAGTTCGGCCAAGGCGGCGGCGGTCTCATCCCGCATCCTGCGGCGATCAAGGCTGCCACCCCGCAATAGCGGCTCACGGCCGAGGAACATGTTTTCGGCAATCGTCAGGTTGGGTAGCAGGGAAAGTTCCTGAAACACGGTCGAAATACCAGCCGCTAGCGCTTCGCGCGGCGAGGGAAGGTGCAGAGGTTTTCCGTTCTTCAGGATACGCCCTTCATCACAGCGATGGACGCCGGCCAGAATCTTCATCAGCGTCGACTTTCCCGCGCCGTTCTCGCCCATCAACGCGTGAACCGAACCGGGCCGCAGGCGCAGCGACACATCGCGTAGCACGCGGCTGGGCCCGAAGGTCTTTGAGATCGACTGCATCTCGATCAGGCAGGCCGGTTCATCGTCGAACATGGTTGAGTCCCTCTAGAAATGGGCGGGGCAACGGAGGTTGCCCCGCACCGCCACCATTAGTTTCCGTAAAGCTCGATCAGCTTTTCTTCTGGCAGTTCGCTGGGCCACCAGACATTGGCCGAAAGATCCGCACGATAGAACTGCGCAGCCTTGTCACGGTCCCAGCCTGCAGGGTTATAGTCGTAGTGCTTGAAAATTTCCTTGCCTTCCAACAGCGCTACCGCTGCGCGCACCCCAGCGGCCCCCTGCGACGGGCTGTATTCAGCCGGCACCGACTCGTAGCCTTCTGTGGTCCACTGACCGAAGAAGCCGTTGTTACCTTCGCCCGAGATCGGAGGAATAGGCGCGCCAAAGGCCTTAAACACATCCACGCAGGCGCGCGTCATGTCAGCGCCCGATGACCAGATGCCATCAACGTTCGGATCAGCAAGATACAGTGTCTCGCACACCTTCTTGCCGGTGTCATATTGCCAGTCGCCGTTTTGCTCGGCTACGATCTGGATGTTTGTGCCCTCAAGCGCTTGCATCAGCCCGGCATAGCGGTTGGTATCCTCGGGGTGGCCAGCCAGACCGCGCAGGACCCAGATCTTGCCGTCATTGCCGACCTGCCCAACCAGCCAGTCACCCATGACCTTGCCGAAATGCTCGGCCCCGCCCTGGATTTCGGTCGTGAAAGCATCGGATTCAATCCGCCCGGTGTGCAGGATCACCGGAATTCCCGCCGCCACTGCCTTTTCGATGCTAGCATTGGCCGAGGTCGACGTGACGGGCTGTACGATGATTGCATCCACGCCCTGCGCGATCAGATCCTCGATATCAGCCACCTGTTTAGCCTGATCAAAACCCGCATCCAGAATGATCAGGTTTTCGATACGGTCATCCTTGGCGGCGGCGGCCTCTGTCTCGTGCGCCACTTGCACAGTCCAGGTGTTCGCATTGACGCCGAAGTGACTCATCCCGATGACCCACGGGCCATCTTTCTTGAAAGTGCCAGCAGGCACAACTGTGGTGTCCTTCGTGCTGGGTGTCACGCCATCCATCAGGAACACGTCCTGAGCCATCACTGGGCCGGACAACGCAGCCGACAGGATCAGACCTGTCAAGGCATGCTTCAGAAAGTTGGAACGCATTTTCTTCCTCCGTTGCTGGCCCTGTGCGGCGCACTGGCCCTGTTGGTTTCGTCATCCGGTTGGCCCGGCGGCAAGTGCAGAGCAAAGCCTATCCGTCAGGCAACAGTGCCTGTTCCGATGCATTCATCGGTACGAAAAAGGAATCCCCCCATCACTGCAGACCGCGCTCGTCTCCTCCGGCCGAGGTCCGCATTTTGCATCAAAAGCAGAAGGCACGGGCTCCGTCAACACTTATTCAGAGTGAATGAATATGTAGGCTGCTTGCAACTGGCCCTGCTTTCCGGCTAGTTTCGCGATGTGGCTTTCGGTGCAAATAAGGAATGCGCGTATGCGGACGGTTCTGTGTTTCGGCGATTCCAACACCCATGGGCAAATTCCGGGGCGTGGCCCGCTTGATCGTTTCGGGCGGGATGCGCGTTGGCCAGGGGTCATGGCAGCAGCCCTTGGGCCGGGCTGGTATATCATCGAAGAGGGGCTTAGCGGGCGCACGACTGTGCGAGACGACCCGATTGAGGGCGAGCACAAGAACGGCCGCCGCTACCTGACACCCTGCCTGCAAAGCCATGCGCCGATTGACGTCATCATCCTGATGCTGGGCACGAATGACCTGAAACGCCGGTTTTTCCAGACTGCGCCCGAGGTTGCCATGGGCATCGGCTGTCTGATCTACGACATCAAGGAACTGTCGCCGGGGCCAGGCGGGCATGTGCCCGAAATCCTTGTGGTTGCCCCGCCGCCAATGCTGGACGACCTGCATGAATGGTCGGGCGTGTTCGAAGGTGCGCCTGAGATTTCGCGAAGGCTGGCGCTGGAGTTCGAGATTCAGGCCGACAGCAAGGAGGTCCACTTTTTCGATGCGGCTTCGGTTTGCGCTTGCGATCCGGCGGATGGGTTTCACTTGTCGAAACAGGCACACCACGACCTCGGGCTTGCGCTTGCGGCCGAGGTCGCTGCCATCGGATGGGCCGAATGATGCGTTTGTCCCGCTCCCAGACAGGATATGCCCTGAATGCCTGACATGCGCTTTGCCCCCCCGAACCCGATCCGCATTGCCGACCGCGCGGCAGGCCTGAACGCGGTCTCTGTGCGCAGCTACAATGAACGGCTGGTGCTTTCGATGCTGCTGCAGCACGGCAGCACCACACGCTTTGACATTGGCGAAAAGACCGGTCTGTCGGCGCAGACCATCTCTGTCATCGTGCGATCGCTGGAACAGGAAGGGCTGGTCACGCGCGGCGAGGCACAGCGCGGCCGGATGGGCCCGCCCACCATTCCGATGGGCCTGAACCCTGAGGGGGCTTATTCCATCGGCATCAGCATAGGCTTTCGCACCACAGATATCGTGCTGATCGACTTTGTCGGCGGGGTGATCGACAGCGCCACCTTGCGCCACGCAGCCCCCGGTGCAGACCATGTTCATCCCGAGCTTCACGCAACCGTTGGCGCCCTTTTGGCCAAAATCAGCAAGGCCAAACGTCGGCGCATTGCTGGCATCGGTCTGGCCCTGCCCGAAGGCTTTGGCGACACCCAAGAGCTGACCGCCTTCAAGGACCGGGCCGAAGCTGATTTCGGGCTGGACGTATTTGTCCAGAACGATGTGACGGCCGCCGCCAACGGCGAAAGCCTGTTCGGCATCGCGCGCGATCTGGACAACTATCTGTTCTTTTACATCGGCGCGATGGTTCATGCGCGGCTGGTCCTTAACCACCAGATCCACCGCAGTGGCAGCAATACCGCTTATGATGTGGGTCTCTTGCATTTTGAACGGGCGCTTGGGTCGAATGGTGTGTCGACCGAAGACCTTTGGCGCCGGTCCGAAGGTTCGCCGCAGTATGCGTCGGCGGTTGAGACTTGGAAGGCAGATTGCGTGTCTTTGCTGGTGGCCAAAGTGCGCGAGGCCCGGCAGTTTGTTGAAGTGGGAACCGTCGTGCTGTCGTCCTACGCTCCGCGCCATCTGTGTCAGCAGATTTGCGACGAATTGGCCGGAAATGAAGCGGGCTTGAAGGCGTTGGTGGGCAGTATCCACCACTCGCCCAAGGCAGTGGGGGCCGCCAGCCTGCCCTATGCGTCGCGCTTTACCGTCGCGGCATAGGTGCCAGACCGGGCCAAAAGCTTGAAACCCACCATTGGCTGATATACAGATTAGGCCCGCCATTCTCAAAAGACAGAAGGAAGCGGGCCAAGGGAAGCCAATCCGCGAATTGCAGGTGCTTGATTTGAAGTTTCCCGGCGTTCGGCGACGAATGCATGACACGTTCTCAATGGCAGTTTCGGGTCTACGCCAAGAAATCTAGTGTGAATCAGAGCATTGCTTTGGCGGCGGCCATTGTCGCCTCGGACGTGATCTCAAATTCCATATAAAGCCGGTCATAGGGGGCGGATGCGCCGAACGACGACATGCCGATGAAGGCGGCCCTGCTCTCTTGTCCCCGCTCACCGAGGAGCCAGCGGTCCCAGCCTTGGCGCACGCCTGCCTCGATGGCCACGCGGACGGGGCCTGCAGGCAGAACCTTCTTGCGGTAGGCCTCGTCCTGCGCCGCGAACAGCTCCATCGAGGGCATGGAGACCACACGCGTGCCGATGCCTTCCGCTTCCAGTTGCTCCCGCGCTTTGATGGCGATTTCCACCTCCGACCCGGTGGCAATAAGGATCACTTTCCGCTTGCCCGTCGCTTCTGCCAGCACATAGGCACCCTTAGCGCTCAGATTCTGGTTGATATGCGTCTTGCGCACCGCGATCAGGTTCTGGCGTGACAGCGCCATGACTGAGGGCGTGGTCTTCTGCGTCAGCGCCACTTCCCAGCACTCGGCCACCTCGACCAGATCGGCGGGCCGCAGCACAAGCGTGTTCGGCGTGGCGCGGCTGATGGCCAGATGCTCCACCGGCTGGTGTGTGGGCCCGTCTTCACCGAGACCAATGCTGTCATGTGTCATCACATAAACCACAGGCACCCCCATCAGGGCCGACAGACGCATCGCCGGGCGCGCATAGTCGGTAAAGGCCATGAAGGTACCGGAATAGGGCCGGATGCCGCCGTGCAGCGCCATGCCGTTCATCGCCGCCGCCATGCCATGCTCGCGGATACCCCAGTGCATGTAGCGGCCACTGCGATCCTCCGGGCCGAAGATGTCAAGATCCGCGGTTTTGGTATTGTTCGATCCCGTCAGGTCCGCCGATCCGGCGAAGGTCTCGGTAAGGATCGGGTTCACGGCCACCAACACTTTTTCCGAGGCCGTGCGGGTGGCCAGTGTCAGTGCGTCGGCCACAGCCTGCTTTTTCACCGCGCGGATTGCGGCTGAAAGCTTTGCAGGCGCGTCCAGCCCGAAGATGCGATTGAATTCGGCCTGTTTGGCAGGCGCGAGGGCGGCCATGCGCGCTGCCCAGTCTGCATGTGCCTTGGCCCCGCGCGCGCCGAGCGACTCCCACCAGGCCTTGATGTCCTTTGGCACCTCGAATGGGCCGCCGGGCCAGCCGTAGGCGTCCTTTGTTGCCTGAAGCTGTGCCTTGTCGGTAAGCGCTCCATGGCCTTTCGAAGTGTCCTGCGCCGCGTGGCCAAGGGCGATATGGGTCTTGCAGGCGATCATGGCGGGGCCGGGGCTGGCCTTGGCCGCTGTGATGGCGCGGTCAATATCGGCGGCATCATGCCCGTCGCAGCCGAACACGTCCCAACCACTGGCGGCAAAACGCGCCCTCTGGTCGGTCACGTCGGAAAGGGCGACCTTGCCGTCGATGGTGATCCCGTTGTCGTCCCAAAGGACGATCAGGTGGCTAAGCTTCTGACGGCCCGCGATGCCGATGGCTTCCTGGCTGACACCTTCCATCAGGCAGCCGTCACCCGCGATGACAAAGGTGTAATGATCCTGAATCCCGGTCCCCCAGCGGGCCCGCAGATGTTCTTCGGCCATGGCAAAGCCCACGGCATTGGCGATGCCCTGACCAAGCGGGCCCGTGGTGGTTTCCACGCCCGCAACGTGGCCGTATTCTGGGTGACCGGCAGTGATGGCGCCCCATTGCCGGAAGGCCTTGATCTGGTCGAGCGCCACATCAGCATAGCCGGTCAGGTACAAGAGGCTGTAGATCAGCATCGAGCCGTGCCCTGCCGACAGGATGAAGCGGTCGCGGTCGGGCCAGCGCGGGGCGGAGGGATCGAACTTCAGGTGCCGCTCGAAAAGGACAGTGGCCACATCCGCCATCCCCATCGGCATCCCCGAATGGCCTGAATTGGCCGCCGCCACCGCATCGAGCGTCAGCGAGCGGATCGCGCAGGCGCGCATCCAGTGGTCAGGGTGCGTGTGGCGGAGCGTCTGGATATCCATTCAAGCGTGCCTTTCAATGTCAGTGATCAAAGGGGCGGCCAAGGGCCAACCCGCCGCTTCCGAACCCGGCTCAGGCCTGCGCCGCAGCCCAATCGGCCAGGAACTTGGCCAGACCGGCATCGGTCAAGGGATGCCGCGTCAGGCCCCGCAGCACCGCAGCTGGTGCAGTCACCGCATCGGCACCGGCGCGCGCCGCTTCGCCTAGATGATTTGCCGACCGGATCGAGGCTGCTAGGATCCGGGTCTCATAGCGCTGCATGTCGTAGGTCTCGCGGATGTCGCGGATCAGCTGCATGCCATCGAGGTTGATATCGTCCAGACGACCCACGAAGGGCGAGATGAAGGTCGCCCCAGCCTTTGCCGCGACGATTGCTTGCACCAGCGAAAAGCACAGTGTGACATTCACCTTGATGCCTTCGGCGGAAAAGGCGCGGCACGCAGTCAGGCCATCCTCGGTCAGGGGGACTTTCACCACGACGTTTGGCGCGATAGCCGCAAGCACCTTTCCTTCCGTGATCATGCCCGCAGCATCCGTCGATATCACCTCCGCGCTGACCGGCCCGGGTGTCACCGTGCAGATTTCCGCAATGACCTCGTGGTGCTTGCGCCCGGACTTCGCGATCAGACTGGGGTTCGTTGTCACCCCGTCCAGAAGCCCAAGCGCCCCAAGCGCGCGCAGTTCGGACACATCAGCCGTGTCGGCAAAGAATTTCATGTTGCTTCCTTTTGTCTCTTTGGATCGGGCTGGCCCTGCACAGCGGCCACTGACTTAGGTGAAGTCAGCGTTTCGTATTCGGCCCAGATCGCGCGCTCGGTGTCCTGCAGGCGGCAATAGGCGCTGAACTTCCAGTCATGAAACGCGGTCATACCGGGCGCAGGGCGCACAGTCTCGCCTAGCGCCACCATGTCGGCCCGTGCAGCATCCAGCCCGGACTTTCGGCCTGCGGCAACTGCCCCCAGAATTGCGGCGCCAAGGAGGACCGGCTCAGCCACGCTGGGGCGGGCAACGGGCAAGCCGGTTGCATCTGCCAGCAACTGCCGCACGAGGGCGCTTTTGGCAGCACCTCCGCTGATGACGATCATCGACGTGCCTGCGCCGGCTTGTTCCAGGGCGGAAAAGATCCGACGCGCGCCGTAGGCGACGCCCAGAACAGCCACCACATAAGTGCGTTCTAGCGAAATCAGGTCTTCCGAAAGACTGATCCCGGTCAGCACCCCACGCAGCGATGGATCGGCAAAAGGGGCCCGGTTGCCTGCAAAATCCAGAACGCTGTGCATTCGCGCGACGTCTCGCGCTGCAGAGCTGATATCGGGATGGCGGGACACAACTCGATGTTCCAGCCAAGAGAGCAGGGATACCCCTTTGGCCTTTGCGGCCTCATTGGCGGCCGCCCAGGCCGGGTGCGCACGCAGGACATGGTCAATCGCTGCCCCTGCCACCGTTTGTCCGCCTTCCAGCAGCCAAAGATTGGGTAGCATAGCGGAACGGTACGGCCCCCAGATACCGCTGACCTTGAAGGGCGTGGCACTGGAAGCCATAAGGCAGGCCGAGGTGCCAAAGACATAGGCCACAGGCAGTGCCTTTCCCTGCGGGCTGATGGGAAGCGATCCCAACCCACCGGCATGGGCGTCGATCAGCCCGGCACCAACCGGCGTGCCCTCGGGCAAGCCAAGGTCAGCGGCCGCCATTGCCGACAAACCCTGCCCCAAGGGTGTGCCGGGGGCTACAATCCTGGCCCCGATCCGGGCAAAGCCGTTGTCGCCCAGAGTGCCCAGACCGATCTTCTGCAGAAAGCCCGTGTCCCAGCCACCTAAATGCGGCAGGTAGGTCCACTTGCAGGTTACGGTGCAGGCTGACCGCGCGTCAGACCCCGTGGCGCGCCATGTCAGATAGTCGGTCAGGTCCATGAACCCTTCGGCGCGGGCAAAGCTTTCGGGCAGGTTTTCCTTCAGCCACAAAAGCTTAGGCAGTTCCATTTCCGGCGAAATACGGTTGCCGACATAGGCCAAAGGGGTGCCGCCGATGGTGTTGATGCGGTCAGCCTGCGCCTCGGCCCGGTGGTCCATCCAGACGATGACATCGCGGGCCGGGTCACCCGAACTGCTAGCTGTCAGCGCCGCGCCACCCGGACCGACGACGACCAGCGAGCAGGTGGCGTCAAAGCCGATGCCACCGATACGACTGGGGTCCACACCTGACTGCACAAGGGCATCGGCAACGGCGCGGCAAACGGCTGCCCAGATATCAGCGCTAGATTGCTCGACAACCGTTTCGCCCTCACGCCACAACCGGATGGGATGGGCCGCTTGCGCCAGCATCTGCCCGGAACCGGTGAAAATACCAGCCCGCGCGCTGCCGGTACCGACATCGACACCAAGGAAAAGGTCGGCGTCCGTCATGCTGGCCCCAACAACGATTTCGTTGTTTCGGCATCGAAAAGGTGAAGATGCTGCAGGTTAAGGGACAGCCCAGCCGTTCCGCCTTCAGTGGCCACGCTTCCAGCGGGGACTTGCGCGGTGAATGCACCACTTTCGACCGAGCCGATCAGCAGACGGTGCGCGCCCAACGTCTCAACCGTATCGACTTGCATCTGCAACTGCGGGCGTGCTGAGTCTTCCACGACATGCTCTGGGCGAATGCCTAGGATAACCGGTTGATCGATCCGAACCGCTAGGGCCGTGCGAAACACGATCGGAGGGGTCAGCAGCGTCCCACCGGGCAGGCGAAGCTGTGGCCCATCCGGTCCATTAGCCACGGTGACCGTGACAAAGTTCATGCTGGGGGCACCGATGAAACCGGCGACGAACACGTTGGCTGGGCGCGCATAGAGCGTCATCGGATCGGCGGCTTGTTCGATGCGGCCGCCGTTCATCACAACCACACGGTCAGCCAGCGTCATGGCCTCAACCTGATCGTGGGTCACATAAACCATGGTGGCTTGCAACTCGCGGTGCAGCTTGCGGATTTCGGTGCGCATCTCGACCCGCAGCTTGGCGTCGAGGTTCGAGAGGGGTTCGTCGAACAGGAACACATCCGGATCGCGCACCAGTGCACGTGCAATCGCCACGCGCTGCCGCTGGCCACCCGACAACTCCTTGGGGCGGCGCTCCAACAGTTTATCCAGTGCCACGATCCGGGCAGCCTTGGCGACAGCGGCCTGAATCGCCTCGGGCTTCTCGCCGCGCGCCTTCATGCCGTAGCCGATGTTTGCCGCGACATTCATGTGCGGGTAAAGCGCATAGTTCTGAAACACCATCGCCACATTACGCAGACCTGGCCGCAGCGCCGTTACATCGCGGTCGCCGATGCGGATCGCCCCGCCGGAAGATTCCTCCAACCCCGCGATCATCCGCAAGGCTGTTGTCTTGCCGCAGCCAGACGGGCCGACCAGCACAACGAACTCCTTGTCGGCAATCTCAAGGTTCAGATCGGGAATGATGTGGACCGCGCCAAAGCTTTTCTTCAGGCCACTAAGGGTGACATTTGCCATGTGAATGATCCGGGTGGGGCCACAGACGGGCCGGATTGGAGGGGGCCGTCTTGCCGCGCGGGAGGTGCACGGCAAGACGGATGGCAGGCTGCCCTAGGGAACGCAGCCTGCCTTCGGTCAGAGACCCATCGAAGCGCGATAGGCCGCTTTCTGGGCGCCACGACCGAAATCGTCGGTCAGCTTGTTCCATTCAGCCGCCACCGTATCCAGCGCCTCTTGCGGAGTCACCTGACCGGCCAACGCCTTGGAAAGCTCGATTTCCAGCACTTCGGTATAGCTGAAGTAGCCCGGCAGACGCATGTCCAGCGCCACGTTCGGCGCCTCGATCGAAGCCTTCTGGGCGGCCAGATAGGACGTCGCCTCAGCCTCGGACATCAGGCCTAGCCATTTGGTCACATCAAAGTGGCTGGTGCGGTAGGGGTTCACGCCTGTGCCGCCCGTGATCGCCGCCTGGATCGAGTTTTCCGGGTTTGTCAGCGTGTTCACGAAATGCCAGGCCGCTTCCTTGTTGGGGCTGGCCTCGGGTACGCCCGCTTGCCAGCCACCAAAGGCCATGAACGGCGACATGACGGGTTCATCGTAGGTCTTCCAAGCACCATCCTTTGCGCTCCAGATCTCGGTCGATCCGGGGGTCAGGGCGGAACCGAGCTTGCCCGCAACCTGGCTTTGCTTGGGGTCGGTGGCGATGGTGCCGGTATCGCCCCAGTCGAAGTTCATCGCAACCTTGCCACCGGCAAATGCGGACCGGGCATCGCCCGACGTAAATCCCTGCGCGCCGGGGGGCGAGTATTCGACCGATTTGATATAGTCTTCCAGCGCCTTAACCCAGCCCGGATTGTTGATGCGGGCGTCCATGGTTTCGGGGTCAAAGAACATGCCGCCGGGCTGATCGGGATCGTTCACATACGGGGCGGCATGGGTGAAGAAGAACCAGAACTGCTGGCCACCGCGCACCATCGCCTCTGCCGTGCCATAAAGGCCCTGATCGGGACGGGTGAAGAACTCGGCGATGTCGTAGTATTCCTTCCAGGTCTTCGGCGGGGCCAGATCATAGCCGTACTTGGCCTTGAAGGCCTCTTGCTCTTTCGGGTCGCCAAACAGGTCTGTGCGGTATTGCAACGTGTGCACATCGCCGTCCATGGACTGCGAGATGACCTTGCCGTCCCAGACCATCAGGCGGTCACGGTAGACCGGGGCGATGTCATCCCAGGCCGCACCAGTGGTGAACTCGGCTGGCATGGTGGACAGGTAGGGCGCGAAGTCGGCCAGCCAGGCGGGCGCAAAGGTCATCACGTCAAAGTCGACGTTGCCAGAGGCAACTCCGGTGATCAATTTCGGGTAGAGTTCACCGAACGGGTACTCAACGATGTTCAAGGTGCCACAGGTCTGTTCCTGCCACTTTTCACCCGCCATCCGCAACGCCGATGCGATATACGGGCCAGCCTGCGAGACCGCCGTCAGCGTTACGCCCGAATAGTCCGGCGCGCACTGGGCATGGGCCGCCATTCCGCTGGCCGACAGCACGAGCGCAAGCGCGGTGGATGAAAGTTTCTTGTTGTATTTCATAGGCGTAGTCTCCTCCGAGTTGACGATCATCGAATTGCTCCCGCCGCCAGGCCTGACCGCATGAACCTTGACAGGGCTGCTGACACAACGATCATCGGCGTGATGGAAATCACCGCAGCCACTGCGATTGCCCACCATTCGTCACCGCGATAGGAATTTTGCCCGGTCAGCCAGACCGGCAGGGTCTGCCACTGCGACGTCGTCAGCAGCAGCGCGTTCAGGAATTCGTTCCAGACGAACGACAGCGTGATCATGAAGGTCGCGATCAGCCCCGGCCATGACATTGGCACCACGATCTGAAAGAAGATCCGAAAGCGCGAGACGTTGTCGACCAGCGCTGCCTCTTCCACCTCGACCGGCAGGGCAGCAAAGAAATCGCGCATCAGCCAGATCACGATGGGCAGCGAGAACGCCACATAGCTGAGGACAAGGCCTGGAAAGCTGTCCAGCAGCGGCACCCCCGCTTTGCCCATTTCGGCGTAGATCAGGTACAGGGCAAAAGCACTGACGATCGGCGGGAACATCCGCTGGCTGACGAACCAGAATACCACATCGCCATTGCCCAAGATCGGGCCCGGCAGGTTGCGTGCGTTCAGAATCACCGCCGTGGTCATGGCGAGGATGAAAGACAGGCCCAGACCGGTCAGTTTGCCCAGACCCAGGCCATGCACCGCCGCGACATAGCCGCCGATGGCGATGGCCGCGAAGGCCAGCGCCGCCAAGAGACGTACCCGGAATTCGAACCGCACCAGCGAATAGGCCGCCATCGACCCGATCACCAAGGCGATCATCGAAGACGTCAGGCTGATCGCGACCGAGTTCATCAACGGCCCGATGAAATCGCCCCGATCCCCCGAAAAGGCCGCGCGCCAGGCGTCCAGTGTTGGCGTGAAATCGACCCAAGGCAGATAGGTCGGCCCGCCATTCACCGAAAGCGGCGACTTCAGGCTGGTCACGAAGATCCAGTAGATCGGGAATACGGTGATCAACAACCAGATGAGGCAGAAGATCGTGACAGGCCAGTGTGATGGCCGACGGATGGCGTTCTGCGCGCTCATGTCCGCTTCTCCAGTTGGGGCTTGATGAGGGCAACGTAGATCGTGCCGAAAATCACGATCAGGATCAGGAACAGGAAGCTGATGGCCGAGGTGTAGCCCAGGTTGAACTTCTTGAATCCCTCCTGATAGGTGTAGAGCGTCAGGGTCTCGGTCGCGATGCCGGGGCCGCCACCGGTAAGCACAAAGACGGTGTCGATCAGCTTCAGGCTTTCGACAAAGCGCAGGAAGACCACAGCGGCCGAGATAGGCAGCAGCATCGGGAAGGTGATGCCCCGGAACTGCTGCCACGACGTCGCGTTCTCAAGCGCCGCCGCCTCATAGACATCACGCGGCAGGCTCTGCAGACCAGCCAGCAGGATGATCACCACCAGTGACGTCCATTGCCAGACCTCGATCGTAACCAGCATCCCGATGGCCCAGACCGGATCGGTCTGAAACGGCGGATCGGGATAGCCGAACAACCCGAACAGATCGCGCATCGGGCCGACGCCGGGGTGAAAGATCATCTTGCCGATGAAGGCCACGGCGATAGGGGCCATCAGCAACGGAAACAGGAACGCCGCCCGGTAAATCCGTGCAGCCGGCAGTGTCGAGTTCAATGCAACGGCCAATGCCAGCCCAAGAATGTACTGCACCGCAACCGCCAGCGTGGCGATGAGGAATGTCACCTGGACCGACGACCAGAACCGTGGTTGCGAAAGTGCCTCGGCATAATTGTCCAGGCCGACAAAGCTGGGCGGTAAGGGCGGCACCAGTCGCACCTGCATAAAACTGATGGTCAGCGAATAGATCAGCGGGAACAACCCGATGATCAGCACCACCAGAAACGCCGGAAGTATGAACGCATACTTCGCACGGTCAAACATCACGCAGCCTCCCCCCGCTCATCGGTGGCTTGGACAAGCCGGGATTGGTCGCTGAAACTAGCTTTCAGCGCGAATCCTTGTTGCACCACCGATGGTGCTTTGATTGCACGACCGATGGTGCACCGTCAAGCACCTTGTTTGACTTCGCGGGGGATACACAGCAGACTCCACCCTGCAGCCAGCATTCCGGCGGCAAAGGACGAACGCCATGGAACCGAAACGGAAAACGACGATCTATGATGTGGCGACCGCCTCTGGCGTGTCAGCTTCGACCGTCGGCGCCATTCTGAACGGCACCTGGAGCAAGCGGCGGATATCGAAGGATCTGGCAGAGCGAGTGCTTGGCGTGGCAGCGACCCTTGGCTATCGGCAAAACCGGCAGGCCAGCGCCCTTCGCACGCAGCGATCCGGTCTGATCGGGATGATCCTTCCCTTGCACGACAACCGCTACTTCAGCTCGATGTCGCAGGCTTTCGAGGCCGAGGCCCGTAAGCGCGACCTGTGCCCCATGGTGGTCAGCACCCTGCGCGACCCCGACGTGGAAAAACGCACAGTGGCCAAACTGTTGTCCCACAATGTGGATTTGCTGTTCATCGCGGGCGCAACGGACCCGGACCCTCTCAGCCGCATGTGTTCAGAGGCTGGGATTCCCCACATTAACGTAGACCTTCCAGGGTCGCTGGCCGCATCCGTTGTGACCGACAACTACTTTGGTGCTTGCGAACTCACGCGCCATCTGTTGACCCAGGTCGGCAAGTCCGCCCCTGCGACCTTGCACTTCATTGGCGGCATCCCGACCGACTTCAACACCATGGAACGGGTCCGCGGGTTTCGCGACGTCCTGATTGCCGAAACCGGGGTCTCGCCCGATCCTGGCCAAATTGATACCTGCGGCTATGGCCCTGATGAAGCGGAGCGTTCTCTGCGCACCTTGATTGATCGCCTGGGGGCTGTTCCAAGTGGTCTGTTTGTCAACTCGACCATTGCCTTTGAGGGCATTTTCCGGGTCTTGAAAGAACTGCCGGATGAGACGTTCCGCAGTCTGTCGGTCGGCTGCTTTGACTGGGATCCGTTCCTGTCGCATCTGCATTTCCCTGTTGCGATGGTGCGTCAGGATGCCAAGGGACTGATCGAAAAGGCATTTCGGGTCATTGACGACAAGGCCTTTGGAACAAGCCAGATCCATCTGATCAAGCCTGAATTGCTGCGCTCTGCACCAGGTCCAGAATGCCTTTGAAGCTGTTACGGGGTTGGCTTGACAGGTTTATTCTTTGTCCAGAAACGAATGGTTGGCTCACTCGACATAGAAGAGCCATTTAGGCGGCGGACTGGCTGAAACGAGAAATGAACTTGTCGAAACGTTGGTTCACCCCACCGCCGAACAGCGCCTTTGGCGGACCCTCGGCCGCAACAACGCCCCCATCCAGAAACACCACCCGACTTGAGACGTCGCGCGCGAACGCCATCTCGTGCGTGACGATCAGCATGGTGCGCCCCTCGGATGCCAGATCGCGCATGACCTTCAACACTTCGCCCACCAATTCGGGGTCCAAAGCCGAAGTCGGCTCATCAAACAACAGGACGCGCGGTTTCATCATCAGCGCCCGAGCAATGGCCGCGCGCTGCTGCTGGCCGCCCGAGAGCTGAGCAGGGTAAGCATCGGCGCGGGCGGTCAGCCCGACGCGCTCCAGCAGCGCCATCGCCTCGGACTGCACCTCGGCGCGTTTGCGGCGTTGAACGTGCAGGGGTGCATCCATCAGGTTTTCCAGCACTGTCTTGTGGCTCCACAAGCAGAAGTTCTGGAACACCATCGCCACTTGCGCGCGCAGACGGTCAACTTGTCGGCGGTCCGCTGTGCCCTTGCCGCCCTCCCGCAACCGAACCTCTTCGCCCAACAGGTGAAGCCGCCCCGATGTCGGCAACTCCAGCAGGTTCAGACAGCGCAGGAAGGTGGATTTCCCTGAACCAGATGCGCCAAGGATCGAGACAACCTCACCATCCCGGGCCTGAAAGTTGATGCCCTTCAGCACTTCAACCGTGCCAAAGCGTTTGCTCAGGGCCTCGGTTACGATGACGGGCTGTGTTTCGGTTTTCATGATTGTGGCCTCAGTTTCGGCGATGGGTCTGGTGCGCGTTCAGGCGACGCTCGGCCACACCGACGGCGAGGGTCAAAAGGAAGGTCATCGCCAGATAGATTGCCCCGGCGGCTACAAAGATTTCGACGACACGGTAGGTCGAGGCGATCAGCTTGTGCGCAATGCCGGTTATTTCGGCCAAGGTGATGATGGACGTCAACGATGTGGCCTTGACCATCAGGATGGCCTCGCTGCTATAAATCGGCAGGCCATGGCGCAAGGCGATTGGCCAGACGATGCGGCGCCGCAGCAACAGCCCTGACATGCCGCAGGCGCGCGCAGCCTCAACCTCGCCCGGTGGTACAGCGGCCAACGCGCCCCGGATGATCTCGGCTGAATAGGCGGATGTGTTCAGCGCCAGCGCCAGCACGGCGCACCAATAGGGTTCGCGCAATATCGGCCACAGGGCGGACTCGCGGACCGAAGGAATCTGTCCTAAACCGTAATAAATGAAGAATATCTGCACCAGCAGCGGTGTGCCCCGGAACAGATCGATGTATGCCACAGCGATCCACCGCAGAGGTGCCACGCCGCTTACCATTGCCGCGTGTGCCAAGACCGCCAGCGCCATTCCGGCGATCAGTGACAGTGCGGCCAGTTGCAGTGCCAACGGCACGCCGGACAGCAGTTGCAAAGTCGTGTCCAGAAGAAAGGGCCAATCCATCCTAACGGCTCCACGGGCGGGCAAGACGGTGTTCCACCCTGGCAAAGGCCAGACCGGTCACCTTGCCGATGGCCAGAAACATCAGCGCCGCCACGCCGTAAAGCAGCAGCGGCTGGCGGGTTGATCCGGCAGCAATGCCCGCTTGTCGCAAAAGCTCGGTCAGCCCGATAACCGACAAAAGCGACGTTTCCTTCAGCACCGATTGCCAGATATTGCCAAGCGCGGGCATTGCAAAGCGCAATGTTTGCGGGGCCACAATCCGGCGTAGGCGCAGGAACGGCGGCATACCGCAGGCGGCTGCGGCCTCAAGCTGCCCAGGTTCCAGCCGCATGAAGGCGGCCCGGAAAGCCTCGGTCTGATAGGCCCCCGAAACGATGCCAATGGCAATCACACCGATCACGAAGGAAGGTAGTGAAAAGAAGCCCGGAAACCCGCCAAGGTTCATCACATGTGTCAGCGCGATGCTGCCGCCAAAGTAGAACAGATAGACCACCAGAATTTCCGGCACCCCCCGGAAAACCGTGGTGTAGATTTGCCCCGCCACCCGAAGCGCCGCATGTCGCGACAGTTTCATCGCCGCACCGCAAACGCCAAAACCCGCACCAAGCGTAAACCCGCAGAACGCCGCCGCAAGCGTCATGCCCGTGGCGCGCAGCAATGGCAGGCCCCATCCCTCGGGCCCAAAGCCCAGTAGGTCAAACGGTAAGCCAGTCATGCCGCAGCCCGCGCGGCGAACCGGTCTGTGGCAAAGGGCGCCAGCATCGGCTCGGCTTTGCCAGTAATCAGTGCGCGGGCGACAACTTCACCCACAGCAGGGGCAAGCTGGAATCCGTGACCGCAAAAGCCAAAGACATGCCAGAGGTCGGGGTGTGCAGTACTGGGGCCGAGATAGGGGATTCCATCTGGCGTCTTGCCCTCAAGCCCCGTCCATGTGCGCAGAATTGAAATAGATGCCAATGCCGGAAAGGCCTCGATCGTTGCGGCGGCACTGGCCATCATCCGGTCCATCACCGTGAACGACGTGCTGTCTTGCAAGCAGGCTTTACCAGCGATCCCGCCGCCGATCACCAAAGACCCAGCAGCGCTTTGTTTGAACGACAGGGGCCGGTCGATGCCGATCACCACGGGTGTGACAAAGGGTTGGACGCGCGATGTCACCATCATCGACAGGGCCAACACGTCCAGCGGCAACACCTCGCCTACCAAAGCGGCCACGTCCGCGCCCCACGCCCCTGCGCAGTTGATTACCTGCAACGCGGTGAACGGGCCCTGTTCGGTATCAATCCGCCAATTGCCATCGGCCATCCGCGCCAGACCCTGCAGCGCACAGTGTTCAACGATCTGCGAGCCCGCATCTCTCGCTGCATCCCGAAAGGCGCGGGCGCTTGCCGCCGGGTTGGCATGGCCATCTCCGTGCGACACCAGCCC
Organism: Pseudomonadota bacterium; assembly: GCA_046049665.1. Taxonomy (GTDB): domain Bacteria; phylum Pseudomonadota; class Alphaproteobacteria; order Rhodobacterales; family Rhodobacteraceae; genus JAAFHS01. The sequence continues at coordinate 19,262 of JBJOQW010000194.1, forward strand.
GCCATGCGCGCGATCAGACACCCCCGGCAAAAGGGTCCGGATGGTTGGCGCGTCAACCAGCACCTCGTTGTGAAATCCCAAACGGCGCATTTCGTCGGCGCGAACCTGACACCAAGCCCATTCAGCCCCATCCATTGCTACGGCAATCTGCCCGGTACCAAGACGCACTTCGCACTCTGCCGCAGCGTCCCCCACTTGCGAAGGAAGATCTGCCCAGAGCGCCATCGCGCGGCGCGAAAGGGAATATTCGCGCACATCGCGCAGCAAAAGGCGCAAGCCCCCGGCATTTACGCCAGATGCTTGCCGCCCGGCGACGCCCTTGTCGATCACCGTCACCCGGCGACCTGCCCTTGCCAGATGCAAGGCAATGGCACACCCTTGCAGGCCGCCGCCGATGATCATCACATCACAGGAACGGTCAGACATCAGTTGCCCTCACAACTGCCGCTACCTGCGGTTTGTCCTCAAGCGAAACAACTTCGGCCAGTCGCGGATCAACGCCCGCAAGGGCCGCAAGCGCCTGCAAGGGCAGTGGGCGAACGGGTGGGCGGGCCCGGAACGGCACAGGCTTTACCCCGGTTTCCGCCGCGATCATTCGCGCCAGCGTTATGGCACAGTTGCGGCCCTGACACGGCCCCATGCCGCAACGGGAAAGGCCACGGACATGGTTGATGTCTTGTGCGCCCGCGCGCAGCAAATCCTGCAGCGCGGTTGTGGGAATTTCCTCGCAACGGCACACCGTGGTGGCGCCGGTTGGCAAAGCAGCTGACAGCCCCGGCGGAAAGGCGGCCTCCAGAAAGGGTCGCGGGACCAGACTTTGCCTAACCTTGGCCAAGGTTTGCGGCTCATCGCTTTTGCCACCAAGAAGAACCGCCGCCAAATGCCGACCATGGGCAATCGCGGCATCTGCGCCACCGATACACCGCGCATCGCCCGAGATCAGGATATTGCATGGCCCTTCAGTCAAGGATGAACCATCTTCGGGAACTGCCGAACCATCTTCCGTTGTCGCAGGTTGCCAGGCCTGCAAGGCGTCATTCCAGCCGATCCGCAATCCGGCCCCCTGCGCAAGGTCGATGGACGGGACAATGCCGTCATGTACGATCAGCAAGTCACAGGCCACGTCGGTCGCACGGTCGCCCTGCCAAACACGCACGCCCTCTACCCGATCTTGACCCAAAGCTTCGATTCCCGTCACCCCGCTGCGAACGGGAATGCGGGCCAGACGCAGCCTTGCTAGCCAGCCTAAGCCCTTTGCAACAGGCCCAAGTGCTGCAAAGCGCAGGTGCGGCAGGGCTGCCAACTGGTTACGCAAAAGGTCTGTGCGGGCAAGCAGAACCGGGCGAACGCCCAGCATGCGCAGCTGGTCGGCAAGCAAAAAAATCAAAGGCCCGGTTCCGGCCAGAACCACCCGACCATCAGGTTTCAACCGCCCCGCCTTCAGCAGCGTCTGTACCGCACCCGCTGTCATCACCCCCGGAAGCGTCCAGCCGGGAAATGGCACAGGCCGTTCCATCGCGCCATTTGCCAGCACAACATGATCTGCCCGCAAGTATCCTGCCCGGTTGCCTTGTAGCCAGCCAATGGTCCCGTCCCGGCGCACTTCCCAGACCGTGTGGCGGGGGCGGAAATCAATTCCAGGCGTCTTGCGGAACGCCCGGATCACGGCCTCACCGGCGGCATAGGTCGGGCCCAAAGCATCCATAAGTTCCAGGGTCTCGCGTCCGGCGGCAAGGTTTGCCTCCAGGCCACGATAGATTTGCCCGCCCGGCCGTGCCTGCATGTCCAGCACAATGACCTTGCGGCCTGCCTGCGCCAGTGCCACCGAAGCTGACATCCCGGCTGGCCCAGCTCCGACGATGATTATATCGGCATCGGTCGGCAGACTGGCTGGAAGAGGTAATTGCATTTTCACCTCAAAGGTCCCCCGGAATGGCTGCTGCGCCATGTTGCGGCCAAACGCGCATGCCGTCTTCGACATGAACCAGACAGGCCTGCCGGCTACCTTGACCATCGATTTCGACCAGACAGTCAAAGCAATGCCCGATCATGCAATATGGCAGTCGCGGCGCATCGCTGACCGGTGTGCGGCGAAAGACCGTTACACCAGCGCGCAGTAAACAAGCCGCCACGGTTTCGCCTTGGCGCGCCGTGATGGGATTGCCGTTGAAGTGTATGGTGCACATGTGCCCGAGGGGCACGACAGAGACGAACATGATCAGGCCTGCAAGATTATTGGCATCAGCAATCGCCCGCCCCTTGCGGTGCAACGGGGCGGGCGAGATCGGTCAGGGGCGGGCCGAAATATCCACGCCAAACCACTTTTCGGTCAGCGCCGTGTTGGTCCCATCAGCGTTGATCTCGGCAATTGCCGCATCAAACGCACCGCGCAACGCGTCTTCGCCCTGCCGCAAGGCCACATTCGTCGTGCCCAACCCCAGGACGCCACCCGAAAAGGTCGGCCCGGTCAACATCAGAGTGCCCGGCGCATTGGCATCAATTACCGCCTTGAACGCAGTCACGTTGGCGATGGCCACATCAAGCCGACCGGCCGTCAGTTCCAGCCCCAGTTGTTCAAACGACGGGTATTCCCGCACATCAAGTCCGGCAAAGTATTCAGCGGCAAAGCTGGCAGCCGTGGAACCAGTCTGCACACCAATGACTTTGCCACCGAGTTGCTCTTTCAGGGCAGTCAGTGCTGCTTCTGCATCCGCAGGCGCGTCGGCCAGGCTGAACGAAACACCCGCTTGAGGCAGGTCTTTCAGCGCACTTTCGCCCGTGGTCAAGAAGCCATTCGGCGCGCGTGCGTAAGGCGCGGAAAACGCGACAACGGCCTTGCGTTCTTCCGTCACGCCCATCGACGCAATGATGGCGTCATATTTGCCCGCCGTCAGGCCCGGAATGATCCCGTTCCATTCCTGCGAAACAACTTCGCATTCAACCTTCATCCGCGCGCAAAGAACGTCGATCAGCTCGATTTCGTAGCCGGCAAGCGTTCCGTCGGCGTTGGTGAAGTTCCACGGCGGATAGGCGCCCTCCGTTGCGATGGTGATGCGGGTGGGCACGCCCTCGGCGAAGGCCACCCCTGCCAGGAATGGCAGGGTCGCGAGGGCAAGCAATGTCTGACGTCTTTTCATCCCTGAAGTCTCCTTTTTTGTTAAACAGTCGGACCAGACCCATGCAGGCGCCAACACCGAAGGCTAACACTCGCTTCAGACCCCGTTGATACAGTATCATTTTGACCTTAGGCTAAGTTTGACTTATGGTGACGTCATGTCATCCCTGCTCCCCTCCCTGAACTGGCTACGCGTGTTCGAGGCGGCTGCGCGCCATGCGTCATTTGCCCGCGCGGGCCGTGAGTTGAACATGTCCGCCGCCGCAGTCAGCCAACAGATATCTGCCTTGGAAACCAGCCTCGGCCGTGCTCTGTTCGACCGTGCCGCAAATTGCGTCACCTTGACGACAGAAGGTGGTGATTTTCTACCCACGGTACAGGTCGCTCTTGCGTCCGTAGAGGCCAAGGCCTCGGCGCTGTTTTCCCGACCAAAGATCGAACCGGTGACCCTGTTCGCCAGTCAGTTGATGGCCATGAGCTGGCTTCCACAGGTGCTGGCCGATTTTGAACGCGACAACCCATCGCTTCGGGTTGATCTGATCATGGAAGGTAGCCAGCGCCGGGTAACGCCTGACCTGTCTATCCGCTTTGGCGAAGAGCCGCTGCTGGCGCGACATCCCGGCTGGCTGATGGGCCTGTCGCATGTCGTGATGTGCCGCGCGCAAGACCTGCCGAAGCTGCGCACTCTGGACGATGTTCTGGCCCATCGGCTTTTCGATGTCGCGTCCCATGCCATTGGATGGTCCGCCATTCTGCATCGCAACCTTGGGCCAATGCACGGCCACCGCCCCCGGATCGAAGCTGTGGACACCACGCCGCTTGCACTGATGATGGTCAGCCAGGGGTTGGGTCTGGCCATCGGGCATCTGCCTGTCTGTGCACCAATGGCGACCGCGCTAGACCTTGCCGTCTGCCCGCTATTGCCGACAACGCCCGGAGCGGGAAATTACTATCTGGAGCACGCATCAGACCGCCCCATGCGCCCGGCGACCCAACTTCTCGCGACGGCTTTGCAAGCAAAGGCGATTCAGTAGAGCAGAATGTGGGGGGCGAGGTGGCCCCGATTGAGTAAACTTGGAACTTCAATTACCCACGTCCCGCCTTGCTGAAGACAACCTCACCGACAGCAATAATGCATCCGCAGATCGCCATGTTCTCGAAGATCGTGATGTCGTCACATGCTCTGACTGGCTAAGGCGTCACCCTGAGGTGGAAGTCATAGGCCGGGATCGCTGCGGTCTCTACGCCCAAGCCGCCCGACAAGGAGCGCCGCAAGCGGAACAGGTCGCCGACCGGTTTCATATCGTGCAGAACCTTCGCATGGCAATAGAGGAGCAAATGAACCTGCACCGTCGTGCAACTGGCAGGGCCTTGCTCTCCGATGCAGACAACATCAGCACAGCTCAGAACCTTCTGAAGTCACGTCTTGCCCATCGCAAATCCCGAGAAGAGATTTTCAGGGCCATTTCGGCACTTAGGCAGCAAGGGCTGACGTGCAGCGAGATCGGACGGCGAACGGGGTTTCCCCGGCGTAGCGTCGCGAAATGGCTGCAGTTCGAAACGCCACCTGACCGAAAGCGCGCCGTCCTCAAG
>JBJOQW010000195.1:0-8445 GCA_046049665.1 Pseudomonadota bacterium
GACCGTGAACGCAGTGGTGGTGGCGGTGGCGGGCACTAAGGCCTAGTCAATGACACGGGCCACCGCAAAGACCCGGTCGATCATGGCTTGCGTGCCTTTGACAAATTCCAGCGGGCAGGCATAGGGCACGCCGTCACGCACGGTGCGCCCGAACGCCTCGACCTGCAGGACATAGTGGTTGGCGGCGGGCCAACGTTCGGTCAGCACGGTATTGCCATCACGGTGAAGTTCGATTTGTGCAAGATTGTTGACGTTGGCATTGAACGGCCCACCGTCCAGCCGGATCATGCCCTTGGTGCCCTGAAACGTCACAACCTGCCGATTATACATGTTTATCGCAGTCATGGAGCCATAGGTGAACCGCCCCGCCCTGCCCTCCATCACGCCGTTGACCTGTGCGAAAACATCAACGCCGTGTTCCAGCTTGATCTGGGCTGACAGCTCTACCGGTTCGGCCCCGGTGACAAACCGCGCCGCGCCAAAGGTATAAACGCCAATATCACGCAGTCCGCCGCCGCCGGTTTCAGGCCGCGCGCGGATATTGCCCATATCGGTCAGGTTATAGCTGAAAGCCGCATCCACATGGCGCAGGGTGCCAATTTCGCCGGCCTCAAGGAATGCCTTGGCGCGCTGCCATTGCGGGTGGTGCACGATCATATAGGCCTCGGCGGCCAGAAGCCCTGTGCGGTCACGCGCGGCGATGATCTGGTCAATCTCGGCGGCCTGCATGGCGATGGGTTTTTCGGTCAGCACATGCTTTCCGGCGGCAAGCGCCTTGAGCGTCCATTCGACATGCAGATGGTTGGGCAGCGGGATATAGACGGCGTCGATGGCGGGGTCGGCCAGCAGGGCGTCATAGCTGGCGTGCAGGCGCAGGCCGGGGCAGAACGCCTGAAAGCCTGCGGCCTTGGCAGGATCGGACGTGGCCAGCGCGGCAAGCTCGGCCCCTTTGGCGGCATGGATGGCGGGGCCCATGAATTCTTTGGCAAAGTTCGCAGCACCCAGAATGCCCCAACGTACTGTCTGCATGATCACCCCCTGATGTTTGGCGGCAGGCTAGGGCGAAGGCCGCGTTTAGGCAACCCGTCGAAAGCGCAGAAAGGTCATCAGGCCAAAGGGCGGGACATAAACCTCGTCTTCCAGACGCAGGCGGGCATCACCCATGACGCGGTCACGGGCGAAATCAGAATGCCAGCCCAGCATATGGGCAAGGGGGGCTGCCATGCGTTCGACCCAGCCCCAGCCTTCGGTCGTATGGGCAAAGTGGTTGGCGATCATCACATCGCCGCCGACGCGGCAGACGCGCACGATTTCGGACAGCACGCGTTCGGGTTCCGGCACAACAGACATGATGTGCATGGCGGCGACGTGATCAAAGGACGCGTCAGGAAATGCCATCTCGCGGGCATCCATCTGGTGCAGGCCGGTGACATTGCGCAACCCGGCGCGGTCGATCTTTTCCTGCGCCTTGGCAAGCATTTCGGCGCTGACATCAATGCCGGTGACCTGCACCTTGGGCGCGTACATGCCAAAGGCAAGGCCAGTGCCGACGCCCACCTCGAGCACAGAGCCACCCATGCGGTTAACGTGCGCGGCGGCAAGCTTGCGGCCGCCATTGGTGATGCGGCCGAAGGTCAGGTCGTAAATGGGGGCCCAGCGGGCATAGCTTCGGCGAATTGCATCAACTTGCACTGGGAATCCCCTTTCAGATCAAAGACTTCTTCCGAAACGCAGTGAATAGGAGCATGGCGGCATAAACGAGGTCAAGCATCAAGAGGGTGGTCCAGGGGTAAGTTGCCAATGCAGCCACAAGGGCGACAAAGGCCACGACCATCCAATGCGCCTGATCGGCGTAAACGGTGGTTTTCTTGAAGGACGGGGTCTTGAAACGGCCAATCATCAAAAGGCCGACGCCAACCATCCAAGCGGCGACGAGGGGGGCGGGAATGCTGATGGTGTTGTCCATGACATTGGCAAGGAACAGGGGCAGCATGGCAAGCAGGGCACCAGCGGGCGAGGGCACGCCCTGAAAGTGGTTGCTGTCTTCGGTTTCGGGGGCGCGGCTGATGACGTTGAAGCGGGCAAGGCGCAGAAGGCAGCAGCAGATATAGATCAGGGCGACGATCCAGCCGGCACGGGGCATTTCGTGCAAGGCCCAAAGGTAAAGCATGATGCCGGGGGCAACGCCGAAATTGACGAAATCACCCAGACTGTCGAGTTCGGCGCCAATCTCGCTTTCGCTTTTCAGCAGGCGGGCAAGGCGGCCGTCCAGACCATCCAGCACGGCGGACAGAACGATCAGGCCTGCAGCAATGCCGAAATCGCCGGTGATGGCAAAGCGGATGGCGGTCAGGCCAGCGCAGAGGGCGGCCACGGTCAGGAAATTGGGCAGAAGTTGCACAAGGGGCAGTTCGCGGCGTGGGCGGCGCGTGGGGTCTGTCATATGGTGCGGCCTGTGCGGCGGGTGGTGCTGTTCAGTTGGGCGATGATGGATTCGCCTGCAACCATGGTTTGACCCAGGGTGACCAAGGGGGCAACGCCTTCGGGCAGGTAGACATCAAGACGTGAGCCAAAGCGGATAAGGCCAAAGCGTTCGCCGGCGGCGATGGCCTGCCCGGTCTTGCCCCAGCAGACAATGCGGCGGGCGACGAGGCCTGCAATCTGGACGACGGCAATCTGGCGGCCATCGGCGATGCGGATGGCAAGGGCGTTGCGTTCATTGTCAACGGATGCCTTGTCGAGCGAGGCGTTGAAGAACTTGCCAGGGCGGTAGGCAACGGCGGTGATGTCACCGGCAATGGGCGCGCGGTTCACATGGCAGTTGAACACGTTCATGAAGACAGAGACGCGCGTCAGCGCCTTTGGCCCCATGCCCAGCTCTGCTGGGGGGACGGCAGGTTCGATCAGGCTGATGATGCCATCAGCGGGCGACAAGATCAGGTTGGCGTCCTGCGGGACCGATCGTTTGGGATCGCGGAAAAAGTAATAGCACCAGACGGTCAGACCGATGCCAAGCCAGCCCAGGGGTTCCCACAGCCAGAACAGGGCGGCTGAAATGAGGGCGAAGATGGCCACGAACTTGTAGCCTTCTGGGTGCATGGGTTTCAGGAATGTGCCAAGCATCGTCATTGGGAAGCCTTCCGTATCTGGCCCGCTGACTACCCTATTGCACACCGGCGCGATACCCGCAAATCAACCGCTCTTTGGCCCTTTCAGGCCGCATCGCGAAGCAGCGCTGCGATGCGGCCCGGCAGGGCCAAAGAGCAACCCCTTGCCCGCCGACGGGCACGAACATGCCCTTGCGATGCGGCCCGAAAGGGCCAAAGAGCTGCCCCTTGCCTTGCGTCAGGCAGGCACGACCATGCCTTTGCCCTTGGCCAGCTGCCGCATGCGTTCCTGCAGCTTTTCAAAGGCGCGCACTTCGATCTGGCGGATACGTTCGCGCGACACGCCATAACGCGCGCTCAGGTCTTCCAGCGTGACCGGATCATCGGCCAGACGGCGTTCCATCAGCACATCACGCTCGCGTTCGTTCAGCACGGACATCGCCTGTGCCAGCAGGGCGCGGCGGGTATCAAGCTCATCTTTCTCGGCATAGGATTCGGCCTGATCGCTGTCTTCGTCTTCCAGCCAGTCCTGCCACTGCGCCCCGCCCTCTTCGGAACCCACAGTCGCGTTCAGGCTGGCATCCGACCCCGCCAGACGGCGGTTCATGTCAACCACCTCGGATTCCGAGACACCCAGATCAGTGGCAATGCGCGCCAAATTTTCGGGCCGTAGATCGCCTTCTTCCAAGGCACCGACGCGGGCCTTGGCCTTGCGCAGGTTGAAGAACAGCTTTTTCTGCGCCGAAGTGGTGCCCAGTTTCACAAGGCTCCATGACCGCAGGATATATTCCTGAATGCTGGCGCGGATCCACCACATGGCATAGGTCGCAAGGCGAAAGCCGCGTTCGGGGTCAAAGCGCTTGACCGCCTGCATCAGGCCCACATTCGCCTCAGAGATCACTTCGGCCTGTGGCAGGCCATAGCCGCGATAGCCCATGGCGATCTTGGCCGCCAGACGCAGGTGCGATGTCACCAGTTTATGTGCGGCTTTGCTATCCTCACGCTCGGCCCAGGCTTTGGCCAGCATGTATTCCTCTTCCGGCTCCAGCAGTGGAAATTTGCGGATTTCCTGCATGTAGCGGTTCAAGCCTTGTTCCGGGCTTGGTGCGGGTAGATTTGCATAGGTGCTCATGTCGTGCCCCCCATTATGATACCGGTGCCATCAGCCCCCGGCCTGAGCCATTTACTTAGTTTTGCCAGAATACGGCCGCAAGTGGCGGTATCTTACAAACATTAACATCACATGTGCATTTGGGTTCCGCCGTGAAAGAATTGTGTCCGACTGTTCACGCGGATGTCAGGTTGGTGACAAGTGCCGCAATATCATCCGGCAAAGCCGAGGCAAACTCCAGGGTCTCACCCGTGACGGGGTGGGTAAAGCCCAGTGTGGCGGCGTGCAGGGCCTGACGGGGAAAGGCCATGGCGGCGGCGGCTCCGGGCAGTTTTTCGGGTAGTTTGCGGCGGTTGCCATAGGTCTGATCACCCAGCAGGGCATGGCCCGCATAGGCCATGTGCACGCGGATCTGGTGCGTGCGGCCGGTTTCCAGCCAGCATTCCACCAATGATGCATGGCCGCCGGCCAGTTCCTGCACGACGCGCACGCGGGTGACGGCATGGCGGCCGCTATCCCAGACAACCGCCTGCCTTTGCCGGTCAGTCTTGTGGCGGGTAAGGCCGGTGGCGACCTTCAGGATACCAGCGCCTTCGAACGTCACACCGCGCAGGCCGCGCAGGCGGGGGTCGGCAGGCGATGGCACGCCATGCACTACGGCAAGGTAGCGGCGGTTGACGCTATGTTCTTCGAACTGGGCGGCAAGGCCGTGATGCGCGCGGTCGGATTTGGCCACAACCAGCAGGCCGGTGGTATCCTTGTCAATGCGGTGCACGATGCCGGGGCGGCGTTCACCGCCGACGCCTGACAAGGTATCGCCGCAATGGGCCAGCAGGGCATTCACCAGCGTGCCATCGGGTGAACCGGGGGCCGGATGCACGACCATGCCAGCGGGTTTGTCGATGACGATCAGGTCAGTGTCTTCCCAGATGACGGACAGCGGAATGTCCTGGGCAATCGTGTCAACGGGGGCAGCCGGATCAAGCCGCAGGGTATAGACCTGGCCTTCGGCGACGCGGGCCTTGGCATCGGTGATGACCACACCGTTCAGGCTGATTGCGCCTTCGGCAATCATGCGTGACAGGCGAGAGCGTGAAAGTGCGGCATCCTCTGGCACCGCCTGCGCAAGCGCCTTATCAAGGCGGTCAGGGTGGCCTGCGGGGATTTCCACCAAAAGCAGGTCAGTATCGGGAAGATCGGTCATGGAAGAACATTCACCCGAAGGGCTGCCGCCCGGTTTGCGGTTTCTGAAATGGCTGGTCATCGTGCTGGCGATCAGCATGATTGCGGGCGTCATAACCATTGTGGCGCTGCTTGTCACCCGGTTGCAGGATGGGGGCGCGCTGCCCTTGCCCGAAAGCATTTCCCTGCCGGAAGGGGCAAAGGCGCAGGCGGTGACGGCGGGGGCGGATTGGTATGCGGTGGTGACAACGGACAACCGCATTCTGATTTTTGACCGCCTGACGGGCAATCTGCGGCAAGAGGTGGCGATTGCGCCATAGGGCGGGCTGCGGAAAAACTTTGCATGCCAGCCGTTTTTCCCCTTGCGGGCCGTGCTGTGGTTTTATACATCGCCCCCATCCAGACGGTGCGGGCGTAGCTCAGGGGTAGAGCATAACCTTGCCAAGGTTAGGGTCGTGAGTTCGAATCTCATCGCCCGCTCCAACTGGACAGAACGGCAAAACGGGCATCCTTGCGGGTGCCCGTTTGCATTTCGGGCGTCGCCATGCCCCGCCGCGCCTTTTGGGGCCTTTGCCAGAAAAACGGCCAGTCACCTTGGAGCGCTTCAGCCGGGTTCGCCATTTTTGCGAATTATTCGCAATCGAGTTGACTTTGCGAACCGTTCTCATATCTAATGGCAAACAAGGGAGAACAGTTATGCTTGACCGCCGCGCCCTGATTGCAGTGATGTTGACCGCCCCGATGATGCCCGTGGCCGCACGCGCATCAACGCCCGCGCTTGTGGCGACCACCGGTATGGTGGCCGATCTGGCCCGGCGGATCAGCGGGGCCGAGGTGCAGGCGATTTTTGGCCCCGGCGTCGATCCGCATGGCCACCGCCCGACGCGCAGCGATATTCTGGCGCTGTCACGCGGCGATGTGATTTTCTGGACGGGCCTGAACCTTGAGGCGCAACTGGCAGACCTGCTGGCCGACATGGCCACGCAAACGCGTGTGGTTGCGGTGGGCGAGGCGGTTGATGCGGGTATGCTGCTGAATGACCCGGCCTATGCAGGCTTTCCTGACCCGCATGTCTGGATGGACCCGACGCTGTGGGCACAGGCCGCGCAGGCCGTGGCAGATACGCTGACGGACATGGCCTATCCTGCCGATATTGCGGCCAATACCGAAGGCCTGCTGGCCGACATGACGGCAGTTGACAGCTATGCGCGCACGGCCATTGCCAGCATTCCGGAACCAGCGCGCATGCTGATCACGGCGCATGATGCGTTCAACTACATGGGCCGGGCCTATGGGCTGGAAGTGCAGGGCATTCAGGGAATTTCGACCGAAAGTGAGGCGGGTGTGGCGCGTATCCGCGAACTGGTTGATCTGATCGTGGAACGCCGCGTGCCTGCAGTGTTTGTGGAAAGCTCGGTGTCGGACCGGTCAGTGCGGGCGCTGATCGAAGGGGCAGCCGAGGCGGGCCATCAGGTTGCCATCGGGGGCGAGCTTTATTCCGATGCAATGGGGCCAGAGGGCACATATGAAGGCACATATCTGGGGATGATCGACCATAACATCACCACGGTCGCGCGCGCGCTTGGCGGCACGGTGCCCGAACGCGGCATGGCCGGAAAGCTGGGGGTCTGATGGTAGAGCCGACGCCCTTTCCGGCACCGGAGGCGGCCATGGTGATCCGTGGGCTGACGGTGGCCTATGCGGAAGGGCGCGTGCTGGAAGGCGTGGATGCGCGCTTTGCCAAGGGGGCGATGACGGCGATTGTGGGGCCGAACGGGGCGGGCAAATCGACCTTGCTGAAGGCCAGCCTTGATCTGATCGCGCGCAGTGCGGGTGAGGTGCAGGTGTTTGGCGCGCCGTTTGAGGCCATGCGGGGCCGCGTGGCCTATGTTCCGCAGCGCGCGGCGGTGGACTGGGATTTTCCGGCGCGGGCGATTGATGTGGTGCAGATGGGCCTTTACCGCGAGCTGGGTCTGCTGGGCCGCCTGACCATGCCGTTGCGGCGGCGCGCGATGGATGCGCTGGCGCGTGTGGGCATGGCAGATTTTGCCAAACGCCAGATCGGTGCGCTGTCAGGCGGGCAGCAGCAGCGGGTGTTTCTGGCGCGCGCCTTGGCGCAAGGGGCAGACCTGTATGTGCTGGACGAACCTTTTGCGGGCGTGGATGCGGCAACCGAGGCGGCTATTGTGGGCGTGTTGCATGCCTTGCGCGCCGAGGGGCGCACGATCATTGCGGTGCATCACGATCTGGCCACGGTGCCCACCTACTTTGACCGCGTGCTGATGCTGAACCGCACGGTCATCGCCGAAGGCGCGGTGGCCACGGCCTTTAGCGACGCTACGCTGGCTGCCACCTATGGCACGGCCTTGCCACAGCGGATTCCGGCCTGACCCATGTGGGACGCGCTGACCCTGCAGGCAGGCTATAACGCGGCGCTGGTCAGCCTTGGCGCGGCGATGCTGGGCCTTGCTGCCGGGGCGGTGGGGGCGTTCTTGTACCTGCGCCGCCGCGCCCTTGTCTCTGATGCCATGGCGCATGCGACGTTGCCGGGCATTGGCATGGCCTTTCTGGTCATGGCGGCCCTTGGCGGCGATGGGCGCTTTCTGCCGGGGCTGATGCTGGGCGCGGCCGTTACGGCGGGGCTGGGTCTGATCTGCGTGCAGATCATCAGCCGCCGTCTGGCCGAGGATGCGGCGATTGGCGTGGTGCTGTCGACGTTTTACGGCGCAGGTATTGTCATTCTGACGGTGATCCAGTCGGCAGGCATGGGGCGGCCTGCGGGGTTGGAGGGGGTCTTGCTGGGGCAAGCCTCGGCCATGCTTGCCAGCGATGTCATGGTGATTGCGGCAGGTGCGGGCCTGATCCTGACCGGGCTTTGGGCGCTGCGTCGCCCCCTTGCCATGGTGGCCTTTGATGCGGGCCAAGCCACGGTGCTGGGCCTGCCCGTGCCTGCGCTGGATGCCGCCTTGCTGGCGTTGACCCTGGGGGTGGTGCTGATCGGGCTGCATGTTGTGGGGTTGATCCTGATTGTGGCCCTGCTGATCA
>JBJOQW010000196.1:0-3886 GCA_046049665.1 Pseudomonadota bacterium
AGTTCCGCAAGTAAGCGCGAAAGCACCACATGCCCTCAGACCTCGGCCTTTTTCTGCGCCAACTGGTGCGCAACCCAGCCACCATTTCCGCCATGGCCCCGTCATCACGGCATCTGGCAAAGGCGATCACGGCGCAAATCACCCGGGCTACCGGGCCCGTCGCCGAATTCGGCCCCGGCACGGGTGTCTTTACCCGCGCAATTCTGGACCGGGGTGTTGCCCCGCAGGATCTGACCCTGTTTGAGCTGAACCCGGAATTTGTCAGCAGCCTTCGCCAGAAATTCCCTGGCGTTACCGTGGTCAATGATGGTGCGCAAACCGTGGCCGATCACTGTGCCGGGCTTGGGGCCATCGTATCTGGCCTGCCGCTTTTGTCCTTTCCGCCTGATCTGTGCCGCGCCATCTTTGCCAGCGCACTGGCCGCCCTTCGCCCGGATGGGGCGATCTACCAATTCACCTACGGCCCCAAACCGCCCCTGCCCGAAGTGATCCGAGAAAGCTTTGGCCTGACCGTCACCCCCGGCCCGCGCATCTGGCTGAACCTGCCGCCTGCCCGCGTCTACACCTATCGCCGCGCGTGAAAGTGGCGGTATACCACAGCACACCAATTGATTTTCGCCCCCGCGCAACCTAAAGGGTTCCCATACCCTGACAGGAGGCCACAATGACCGCAACGCGCACCGAAACCGATAGCTTTGGCCCGCTGGAAGTTCCGGCCAACAAGTATTGGGGCGCGCAAACCCAGCGGTCGATCATCAACTTTCCCATCGGCTGGGAACGCCAGCCCGTGGCCATCATCCGCGCGCTTGGCGTGATCAAGAAGGCCTGCGCGCAGGTGAACATCGCGCAAGGCGATATCAGCGCAGAACTGGGCAACGCCATCGCGGCGGCGGCAACGGAAGTGATTGACGGCAAGTTTGATGACAACTTTCCGCTGGTCGTCTGGCAAACCGGGTCCGGCACGCAAAGCAACATGAACGCAAATGAGGTCATTTCCAACCGGGCCATTGAAATGCTGGGCGGTGTGATGGGGTCAAAGAAACCCGTGCATCCGAATGACCATGTGAACATGGGGCAATCCTCGAACGACACTTTCCCCACCGCCATGCACGTAGCCATCGGCATGATGGCGCGCGATGTGCTGCTGCCGGGGCTGGAAAAGCTGTCGGCGGCGCTGTGGGCCAAGTCTGCCGAATTCAAGGACATCATCAAAATCGGCCGCACCCACACGCAGGACGCCACCCCCCTGACCCTTGGGCAGGAGTTTTCGGGCTATGCCACGCAGGTGGACAAAGGGATTGCCCGCGTAAAAATGTGCCTGCCCGATATCTATGAACTGGCCCAGGGCGGCACCGCCGTTGGCACGGGGCTGAACACCCGCGTCGGCTGGGACGTGCGCGTGGCCGCAGCCATTGCCGATATCACCGGCCTGCCCTTTGTGACAGCACCCAACAAGTTCGAAGCCCTTGCTGCCCATGATGCCATGGTGATGTTCTCGGGTGCGCTGAAAACCGTCGCAGCCGCCCTGTTCAAGATCGCGAATGACCTGCGGTTGCTTGGTTCTGGGCCCCGCTCCGGCCTTGGAGAGTTGATCCTGCCGGAAAATGAACCAGGATCCTCCATCATGCCGGGCAAGGTGAACCCGACGCAGGCCGAAGCGCTGACCATGGTTTGCGCGCAAGTGATGGGCAATGATGCGGCCGTGGGCTTTGCGGGCAGCCAAGGGCATTTCGAACTCAACGTCTATAACCCGATGATGAGCTATAACGTCCTGCAATCCATGCAGCTTTTGGGCGATGCGGCGGGGTCTTTCACCGATAACATGGTGGTGGGCACGCAGGCAAATGTGGCACGCATTGACAAGCTGATGAAGGAAAGCCTGATGCTGGTCACGGCGCTGGCCCCCACCATCGGTTATGATGCGGCGACCAAAGTGGCCAAGACGGCGCACAAGAACGGCACCACCCTGCGCGAAGAGGCGATTGCCCTTGGTTATGTTGACGGTGAAACCTTTGACCGTGTGGTGCGCCCTGAAGACATGATCGGGCCAAAGGGGTGAAAGTCATCAACCTGAACAAGGCGCGCAAGGCAAAAGCCCGCGAAGACGCGCGCACGGCGGCTGATGCGAATGCCGCCAAGTTCGGGTTGACCAAATCTGCACGGGAAAAGCTGCAGGCAGAGGCGGCCAAGGCCAAGCGCGATCTTGACGGGCATAAACGGGAATGAGCGATCAGATATGACCGGGCGGCCCGTCAAACATTCGCTGACGCTGCATGGCCACCGCACCAGCGTGTCACTGGAAGAGGCGTTCTGGCAAGCCTTCCGCGAGATTGCCGCCACCAAGGGCGTGGCGCTGAACGTACTGGCCGCCGAGATTGATGCCGGGCGCGGGGCAGATACGGGGTTGGCGTCGGCAATCCGGGTCTATGTGCTGGCGCATTTTCGCAGTTAAGGGCGCGTTAACCATCACGATCCATCTTTTCTATATGTCAGTGATTCCTGCCCCTCTTTCTCCGGATGCATGGCTTATGCATCTGTTCAGCAGTCAGGCTGCGCGTGAGGGCGGCGTGATCCGCCGCAAGATCCGCGATATCGAACGGTATGTTGGCCGGGATGCTTTTCTGCGTGAAATGCAGAGGCGTGGTTATCCAGTCATTGAAAACGCAGGCCAGTTTGTGATTTTCTGCAATCAGGAAAGTATCCGCCGGGTGGTGTAGCCGATTTCTTTGAAGAAATCGGTCCGGAATTTTCGAAAATTCCGGCTCTACCCCCGCCGCAGCACCCGAAGCCATATCCCGTCCCTTGCCCGCACCGTCAGATGCGCCACAGGCACGGGATCGCGCCCCTCGACCCGTTCAAACCGGAACGCCCGCGCAAGCATGGCAAGCAAGAGCACCCCTTCCACCATCGCAAACCCCGCACCAGTGCAGACCCGCGGCCCGCTTGAGAACGGCATATAGGCATCACGCGCGCAGGTCTTGCTCTCTTCGCGCTGCCAGCGGTCGGGATCAAAGCCATCCGGGTTGGCCCATATCCGTTCGTGCCGCTGCAAATGCCATGGGCTGAGCACAATCTGCGCGCCGGGCTTTACCGCCCGCCCCCGCATCTCTTCGGGGCAGGTGTTTTCGCGCACCATCATCGGCACCGGCGGATACAGCCGCAACACTTCTCGAAACACATCGCGGGTGAATTTCAGCCGTGCCATGACCGCGAAATCCGGCACATCCCCCAGACCCGCCGCTTCTGCCGCCACCCTCTCCTGCACATCAGGATACATCGCCAGCAGGTATAGCGCCCAGCCCAGCGCCGAGGCACTGGTTTCATGCCCCGCCAGAAAGAAAATCGCCACCTGATCGATCATTTCCGCCGTCTCGAACCGCTCGCCCGTCAACGGGTCTGCCGTCACCATGATCTTGGTCGCCAGATCGTCCGGCGCCGTGCCAGCCGCAATCTCGGCTGCCCTGCCTTCGGTCAGCCGCGCAATCAAGCCCCGGATCACGGCGGCTGAACGTTTCGTCGCTTTCTGGTGCAAACGCGGAAACCAGCTCGGCAAGGGCAAGAAGGCCGCAAGGTTCAGAATGGGCTGCGTGCGCTGATAGGTGCGGAATTCCGCAAAGACCTGTGAGGCCACCTCGTGTTCAATCGGGATCGAGAACAATGTTCGAAAAATGACATCGGCTGCCGCGTGGCTCATCTCTTCTTCCACCTCGGTCACGCCCACCGGCATGCGCGCCACAGCCGCCTGCCCCGCTGCCCACATGGCCGGAAACGTGTCGCGCAGGCGCCCACCTTCAAAAGCCGGGTCGATGATGCGCCTTTGCCGCTTCCACACATCGCCGTTCGTCACGAAGACCGAATTGCCCAGCAAGGGGTTCAGCCCTTCGCG
>JBJOQW010000197.1:0-7929 GCA_046049665.1 Pseudomonadota bacterium
CGCCCCGGCCGCCACCATCGGCCAGACATGGCGCTCTACCTCTGCCGCGATCCGCGCTTTGGCAAGGTCTGACTGCGGCCGCAGGGTAGACCCCGAAATCGTCAGCCTGCGCATCATCACCTCGGCAAAGTTCAGCGTCACCTTCGGCCCTTGCAGGAAGGCGATCTGCTGCAACCGCCCGTCATCCGCCAATGCCCGCACATTGCGCGGCAGGTAATCGCCCCCGACCATGTCCAGAATCAGATGCGCCCCGCCCTCGGCCACCAGCACCGCCTGCCAATCCTCGCTCCGGTAATTCATCGCCCGTTCCGCGCCCAATCCCACACAGGCCGCGCATTTCTCATCCGACCCTGCCGTCGTGAAAACCCTTGCCCCCAGCGCCGCCGCAATCTGGATGGCCGTTGTGCCAATGCCCGATGATCCCCCATGCACCAGAAACCGCTCACCCGCCCGCAGGCCCCCGCGCATCACCACGTTGGACCAGACCGTAAAGCACGTCTCTGGCAGGCACGCTGCCTCGGCCAGCGTCAGCCCCGCAGGCACCGGCAAGGCATGGCCTTCGTGGCACACCGCATATTCCGCATAACCACCCCCCGGCAGCAGCGCGCAGACCTGATCCCCCTGTTTCCAGCGCGTCACGCCGGGGCCGGTTTCCACCACCGTCCCCGCACATTCCAACCCCGGCAAGGGCGAGGCATTGGCCGGCGGCGCATACAGCCCCGCACGTTGCAGCGCATCTGGCCGGTTCACCCCGGCAAAGGCCACGCGGATCACGATTTGCCCATGGCCCGGCACAGGTACCGGCTTTTCAGCCGGTTGCAGCACCTCTGGCCCGCCCGGCACGGTGATTTCGACAGCGCGCATCATGTGGCTTTCGGGAATTTGCAAAACCATCAGTCGCGCTTCCCAAAACCGTTGTCGCCAAAGAAGCCCGGCATGTCCGGCGGCACGATCGGCGCTTTCATGCGCGACAGCCAGGCCAGCGGGCCCTCTGTCATCGCCTTGCCCAAGGGGTTTGCGGCAAAGGCTGATTTGAACTTTTCAAACTGCATCACGTCTTCAATCCGCCGATCAAGGAAAGCCCATGTGTTTTCCTGCCCCGGGGAATCATCGCCCAGCCAATACAGCACGGTTGACCCGTAAACCCCCGACAACGTGGCGCGTTTGGTGTACCAGCTGACATCGCGCGCGCTGTCACCCAAACCCGTCCAGATCGCATCTGCCGTGCCCCAGATCGCCTTGGCGCCATGCACGGCATTCTGCGGCAGCGCAAAGAACGTCGTGCCACGGCGCACGGCCTCTTTATCTGCCGCCTCCAGCCGCAGGCGCACCGCATGGGCCACCTTCTCGCGAAAGCGCATGGCGGAAAGATCAGCACTGCCAAGGGCTTGGCGCATCTGCGCATCGCCCTTTTCGTGATAGGCCAGCGCCAGATCAAGCGCGCCACGCGGAAACAGCGCGCGCGCCAGCCCGTCAGGAACGCCACTATCGGCAATCGCCGCGCGCAAGGTGGCTTCAGACCAGCCGTCAAACGGCACATGGGCCATGGCGGCATCAAGCACGGCGTCTTTCATGGGGTTGGTCATGGCAGGGCCCTTTCCTTTGGTAGACAAGCAGGCATGGCTTTGTTATAGCCCGCGCGCCTGCACAATACAGTGCAACTCTAGCTTAGGAAGGTGGTGACACCACATGCAGGTCAGCGTTCGTGACAATAACGTCGAACAGGCGCTTCGTGCTCTGAAGAAAAAACTTCAGCGTGAAGGCGTATTTCGCGAAATGAAGCTCAAGCAACATTTCGAGAAACCGTCCGTGAAGAAAGCCCGCGAATCCGCCGAAGCCGTGCGCCGTGCGCGCAAGCTCGCGCGGAAGAAGGCTCTTCGTGAGAACGGCGGCGTTTAAAACCGCAAGCTGGGGTGTGTCGCAAGACCCGCCCAAATTGATCAACCCCCGTGCGTTTGTGCGGGGGTTTTTCTTTGGGGGATCGTGCGATGATTACGCAGATAGAGGATTACTTCACCCTTGGCTGTGGCCGCTGCGACCGGTTCGCCACGCCTGACTGTTCTGCGCGCCAATGGCAACCGGGACTTCTCGCCCTTCGCTACCTATGCCTTGGCGCGGGGCTGATTGAGGTCGTGAAATGGGGCCATCCGGTTTACATGCATGCGGGCCGCAACATCGCCATCATCGGCGCCTTTCGCGGTGATTTCCGCATTACCTTCATGCATGCCGCCCTGCTGGATGACCCCGGCGGGCTGCTTGAACGCCAGGGGCCCAACACCCCCCAACCCGATGCCATGCGCTTTTCCGATCCCGCGCAGGTCACTGCCAAAGCCGCTGCAATCAAGGGTTTCCTGCAGCAGGCCATCGGCTTTGCCACAGCAGGCATCAAACCTGTGAAAGTGCCCGCTGACCTGATCCTGCCCGAAGAACTGCTCCAAATGCTTGACGATGATCCCCGCCTTGCCGAAGCCTTCCACGCCCTGACGCCCGGCCGCCAGAAAAGCCATGTCCTGCAAATCACCGCAGCCAAGGCCAGCCAAACCCGTTCCGCCCGCGTCGCCAAACTCGCCCCACGCATTCTGGCGGGAAAGGGTGCAAACGAATACTAGAGCGAATCACTTTCAATCAGGTTCACCTGAATGAAAGAGACCAGCAACATTCCCAACGATTTGCTTGTCCTGGATCGCATTCAATCTGAATCAGATTGAATGCGATCCGCTTCAACCCCCGGCTTGACCTGCCCATCAAACCGCCTTACGCTTTTTCGCATGCCCGATCCGCTGCCGCCCGACCCTGCCCTGCTCGCCACCTTTGGCGTCAGTGCCCCCCGCTTTGTCGAACGCACCGCCATCGCCACCATCTGGAAGGTGCGCCGACCGGACCATTCCTTTGCGGCCCTGAAAATCTACCCCCCAGCCGGCATGGAGGCCGAGGGGGCCGGGTTTGATTTCCTTCAGGCCCTGAACGGTACTGCCGCCGCCCATGTCTATGCCCGCAACACCCATGCCGCACTTGTCGAATGGCTGGACGGCCCTTCCCTGGGCGACCTGACCCGCGCCGGTCAGGACATCGCCGCAAGTGCTGCCCTGGTCGATACCGCCCTTCGCCTGCATGCCGCACCGCTGAAGGTGCCCGTCCCCCTGCCCAACCTGCAGGACTGGTTTTCCGCCCTGTTCAACCTTGCCTATGGCGACACCTGCCCCCCACAGGCCCAGGCCAACCTGACCCGCTGCAAGGCCCTTGCTGCAGGTCTGCTTGCAACCCCCCGCGATCCGCGCCCTCTGCACGGCGATCTGCACCATGACAACATCCGCGCAGGCAGCCGCGGTTACTGTGCCTTTGATGCCAAGGGTGTGCTGGGCGAACGTAGCTATGAGCTCGCCAATGCATTTCGCAACCCCAAGGGTGCTGCCGAAACCGTCCGGAACCCCACGCGCATCATGCAGCTTGCTGCCAGTTGGGCGACAGCGTTCGATGTGCCGGAACATCGCCTGCTGACATGGGCTGCGGTCAAATGCGCGCTGTCCATCGCATGGCGCTGCAAGGGTGTCGCAGGTGCCGATGATGAATTTGCCCTGCTGGCCACCATTCTGCGCCAGCGTGACGAACATGCTGCATCAACAACGCGTTTGCCCTGACCGGGTTATCCGTGTTTCTGCAGCAGAACGCCAATCGTGATCAGCGCCAGATCGATTGTGCCCACGTCCCCCGACAAGGCATGGATATCGGCCTCCGGCAGACACGGCTGCAGCCCTGCTTTTGCCACCAGCACGCGCGCCTGATCCAGAAACGCAGGCGATTGTTCAATCCCGCGCGCGGGCGTGATGCCCAGTGATGTCAGCGACAAAAGTTCGCGCGCGTTGTTGCCGCCGATCTGCACCGCCCGCCAGCGCCCAAGTTCCAGCGCCCGGAGGAAATGATTCGGATGCGCGTCCAGCACGGAAAATCCGGGCTGTCCTGCCTTTTTTGACAGCGCCGCCCGGTCATCCCCCTGCGTGTGCAAATGCGCCGGGGCATTTCACGCGGCCTTGTTGGCTGTGGTGGAAGTCACAACTGATTTTCCCATCAGGGTTCACCTTGCAACGCCAACGCAACGGGCCGCTCATCCCTCCCTGACGGGCGGTCTTCGCGATGTCCCAGCGATGAGCGCCCGCAAGGGAGCGATGAGCGCCCCCCTAAACCGACAGCGCCGTTGTCTTGACCACCGTCCGCAGCGCGAAACTGCTTTGCATCTGCCGCACCCCCGGCAGGCGGCTCAGGTGCTGCCTATGGATACGCGCGAAATCCTCGGTGTCCTCTGCCATGATCTTCAGCAGGTAATCCGCCGTCCCCGCCATCAGATGGCATTCCAGCACATCCGGCACCCGCGCCACCTCGCGTTCAAACGCATCCAGCAGATCATCCGCCTGCCCCTGCAGCGTGATTTCCACGAACACCGTCGTCGCCTTGCCAATCCGCTTGGCATCAATCAGCGCCACGTAAGATCCGATGAACCCCTCTTCCTCCAACCGCTGCACCCTGCGGTGGCACGCCGATGGCGACAGGTTCACCCGTTCGGACAGATCCGCATTCGAAATACGCCCTTCCTTTTGCAGCACCGTCAGGATCCGCCGGTCCGTCGCATCAAGTTCGCTCATCGCAGATTCTTTCGCAAAATACCCAACTCACCGCAGATACTACGCCAAACCATCCCAATCACCACGCAAAATTCAAACCATCTGCAGCGCATCGGGTGCAGGCTACCTCTATCAAGTCTGGGAGGACGCATATGCACATCGGTTGCCCCAAGGAAATCAAGCCACAGGAATTCCGCGTCGGCATGACGCCAAATGCCGTGCGCGAGGCCGTCGCCCATGGCCATACCGTCAGCGTTGAAACCAACGCAGGCACCGGTGCCGGTTTCGCCGATGCTGACTATACCGCCGCTGGCGCGCAGGTCATCGCCACCGCCGATGAGGTGTTCGCCAAGGCCGACATGATCGTCAAGGTCAAGGAACCCCAAGCGGTGGAACGCAAGCGCCTGCGCGAAGGGCAGGTTTTGTTCACCTACCTCCACCTCGCCCCCGATCCTGACCAGACCCATGATCTGCTCTCCAGCGGTGTCACCGCCATCGCCTATGAAACCGTCACCGATGATCGTGGCGGCCTGCCCCTGCTCGCCCCAATGTCCGAGGTTGCCGGGCGCCTTTCGCCACAGGTCGGCGCATGGACCCTGCAAAAGGCCAATGGCGGCCGCGGCGTGCTTTTGGGCGGTGTCCCCGGCGTCGCCCCCGGCCGTGTGCTGGTGATTGGCGGCGGCGTTGTCGGCACGCATGCGGCCAAAGTTGCCGCAGGCATGGGTGCTGATGTCACTGTGCTTGACCGCTCACTCCCTCGCCTGCGCTATCTGGATGATGTGTTCGGCGGGCAGTTCAAGAACGGCTACGCCAGCGCCGGGGCCATCCACGAATTGGCCTGCCAGGCTGACCTGATCATCGGCGCCGTGCTTGTGCCCGGTGCCACAGCGCCAAAGCTGATTTCCCGCGCACAGCTGCGCGATCTCAAGCCCGGTGCTGCACTTGTGGACGTGGCCATTGATCAGGGCGGCTGCTTTGAAACCTCACGCGCCACCACCCATCAGGACCCGATCTATGACGTTGACGGCATCATGCACTACTGTGTCGCCAACATGCCCGGCGCTGTCGCCCGTACCTCCACCCTTGCCCTTGGCAATGCCACCATGCCCTTCATGCTGGCCCTTGCTGACAAGGGCTGGAAACGCGCCTGCGCCGATGACCGCCACTTGCTGGCGGGCCTGAACACCCATGCAGGCAAGCTGACCTATACCGCCGTGGGCGCGGCCCTGAACCTGCCCGTCATCACTGCGCAGGCCGCATTGGCGATGTAGGCCTTACGCCAAAACCTTGCCGCGCGCGCCCCAGGCGATCAGCGCGGCAAGCGCCAGAAAGATCGTCCACTGCCCCAATATCCAGACTGTGCCCATCATCGTCTGACCATAGTACAGGAACAGCCCGGCAAAGCCGATCTGAATGGCCACCATCAACGCCGCCATGCCATGATGCGGGTGCCGCGCCAGCCAAAGCAGCGCCACAGCCTGCACCGCCAGCAAGACGCTTACGGCATGCCACAGAATGGCAGAAATCGCCCGCAACGGCAGCTCCATGCCTGATGCCTGGATCGGCAGGTGAAACTCTGGCCCGCCCCCAAAGACATGCAGGGCAAAGGTTGCCGCCATCAAGGCCGCCGCAAGCAGGGTCGGGATGCGCATGTATCACCTCAATCGATTTTCCATACGCTACCGTATGCATGATTTGGTTGTCGAAGGCAATACGCTACCGTATGGAGGGCTATGGGCAAGTTGACACATCGGTTATCCCGCGAGGATTGGATTCTGGCAGGGTTTCGCGCCCTGACCGCCGGGGGCGTGGCCGCCCTGCGCGTGGAACCCGTGGCCCGCGCGCTGAATACAACCAAAGGATCCTTCTACTGGCACTTTGCGGACCCGGCTGATTGGCGCAGCGCCATGCTGCAGTATTGGGAGGATGTGGCCTACCTGAAGGTCATTGCCGAACTGGCCACCTTGCCGCCCGGTGCTGCGCGCCTTTCAGCCCTCATCCCACAAGCCGTGACAGGCGGGCGTGACCCATCCCATGGTGGTATTTCCGCCGAACCAGCATTGCGTGAATGGGCCCGTTACGCGCCCGATGTCGCCAAAACGGTCGCGCGGGTAGATGCTGGCCGGATTGCCTTTCTGGCACAATGTCTGGCGGATATGCGCGGGGATGGCGCAGATGCCACACGCGCCGGTCGCACCGTTTATGCGGTCTATCTGGGCCTGCAGTCATTGCAGGGCACGGCAGCCGAGGATGAAGCTGCATTGATGGACCTGATCGCAGCTTTGGGTAGCGCGAAAACCAGTCTCCAGACATGACGCACCGCCCCAGCCGCAGGAAGGGGGCCCATCATCCGTGGACGAACGTGATGGCAATGCCATAAACCTACCATGGTTGTGGCGCATGACGCCGCCACGCACGTCAACACCGGATCACCATGTATCGCCTTCTGCTTGCCACCCTCGCGTTTCTTGGCCTTTTCGCCTGCGCCGAGCCCGTTCCCCAAGGTGATGGCGCGCATGTGCTGGTGCTGGGCGATTCGATGTTTGCCACCAACCGCCTGACCGGCGCAGGCGTCGGCGATGTAATCGAACAGACTCTCGCCCGCCACGTCACTGACCGCTCTGTTCCCGGCGCGCGCTATTTTCACCGCCTGCCCATCAGCAGCGCCGCGGGCCTGCGCCTGACATCGCAGTACCAGCCCGGCAACTGGGATGTCATCGTGCTGAACGGCGGCGGCAATGACCTGTTGTTCGGCTGTGGCTGCGGCCGCTGCGATGGCGTGCTTGACCGGCTGATCGCCCCTGACGGCCGCAGCGGGGCCATTCCGAAATATGTGAAATCCCTGCGCGATACCGGTGCCTTCGTCGTTTACGCAGGCTACATGCGCAATCCCGGCATTTTCACACCCGTCCGCGCCTGCGGGCCCGCTGGCAATGAACTTGACCGCAGGCTTGCCGCACTTGATGCGCTGGACGATGGCATGGTCTTTGTGCCCATGGCTGACCTTGTGCCCTATGGCGACAGCTCGTTTCACGGGCCGGACGGCATTCACCCCACGGTCAAGGGCAGCCGCGAAATTGCCTTGCGCATTGTGCAGGCCATTCAAAATCACGTGGGCAAATAACCGGCATGAAAACGCCCCCGGCATGGTGTCCGGGGGCGCAATCAACAGTCGTTCAGAAAATCAGCGCGCCTTCAGTGCATCGCGGATTTCAGCCAGCAGCTCTTCGGCCGTCGGGCCTTTTGGTGCAGCTGGAGCTTCTTCTTTCTTCGGCATCGCACGGTTCACGGCCTTGACCAGCATGAACACGAC
>JBJOQW010000198.1:0-11714 GCA_046049665.1 Pseudomonadota bacterium
AGCGCTGACATTGTCAGTGAAAGTGGCGTTCTGGGCAACGCTGTGCAGCCTGCCGTTGGGCTTGGCTGTGGGGCATGCGCTGGCGCGGTGGGAATTTCCGGGCAAGGGGCTGTTGAACGGCGTGGTGTTGCTGCCGCTGATTTTGCCGCCGGTGGTGACGGGCTATTTGCTGCTGGCGACATTCGGGCGCAATGGGGTGGTGGGCGGTTGGCTGTATCAGGTGACGGGGTTCACCTTTGCGTTTCAGTGGATGGGGGCGGCGCTGGCGGCGGGGGTGATGGCCTTTCCGCTGATGGTGCGGGCGATACGGCTGTCAATCGAGGCGGTGGATACGCGGCTGGAAGATGCGGCGGGCACGCTGGGGGCCTCGCCGCGTTGGGTTTGGTGGACGGTGACACTGCCGCTGGCGTTGCCGGGGGTGCTGGCGGGGGCGGTGCTGGCCTTTGCCAAGGCGATGGGGGAATTCGGGGCGACGATTACTTTTGTGGCCAGCATTCCGGGCCAGACGCAAACGCTGCCAACAGCGATATATGAGGCGCTGCAAGTGCCGGGGGGCGAAGGGGCGGCGCTGCGGATGGTGGTGGTGTCGGTGGTGGTGGCGATGGGGGCTGTGGTGGCGTCGGAATGGCTGGGCCAGCGGGTGGCGCGGCGGGTGCGGGGGGAATGATGCTGCAGGTCAGCCTTCAGCACCGCTTCGGGGATTTCGCGCTGGATGTGGCGTTTACGGCCGGGGTGGGTGTGACGGCACTGGTGGGGCCTTCAGGGGCGGGCAAAAGCACGGTGCTGGCGGCTGTGGCGGGGTTGTTGCGCCCGGAGAGGGGGATCATCCGACTGGACGAGCAGGTGCTGAACGCATCGGGGGTCTTTGTGCCTGCGCACAAGCGGCGGCTGGGGGTGGTTTTTCAAGAGGCGCGGTTGTTTCCACATCTGAACGTGGCGCAGAACCTGCGCTATGGCCTGCGTTTTGCCGGACGGGGGGGCGAAGATGTGGCGGGAACGGCAGATATGCTGGGGATCAGCCATTTGCTGGCGCGCCGCCCGCGCGATCTGTCCGGGGGGGAACGTCAGCGCGTTGCGCTGGGGCGGGCCTTGCTGATGTCACCGCGGATGCTGTTGATGGATGAACCGCTTGCGGCACTTGATACCGCGCGAAAGGCCGAAATTCTGCCACTGCTGGAACGGATCCGCGATCAGGGTACACCAATCTTGTATGTCACGCATAGCGAAGCGGAGGTCGCGCGTCTGGCAACAGCGGTCGTCCGGCTTGATAGCGGGCGTGTTGCAACGGCTTGAAAGCGGCCGCTCATCCCACCCTTGCGGGCGGTCTTCGCGGGAGCCCCAGCGAAGAGCATCCGTCAGGATGCGATGAGCGCCCCCTCACAACCCTTCGAAGGCGCAAAGCGCATGCACTTCCATGCCCATCCCTTCGAGCTTTTTGCGCCCACCTAGATCGGGCAGATCGACGACAAAGGCGCAGCCCACCACCTCGGCCCCCAGCCTTTCGATCAGGCGGATGCCAGCCTCGGCCGTGCCACCCGTCGCGAGGAGATCATCGACGAGCAGCACCTTTTCGCCCGGCGTCATGGCATCATCATGCACCTCGACCACCGCCTCGCCGTATTCCAGCTTGTAATCCTGGGCAATCGTGCGCCCCGGCAGCTTGCCCTTCTTGCGGATCGGCACAAAGCCCGTGGACAGCTGATGCGCCACAGCCCCGCCCAGGATGAAGCCCCGCGCCTCAAGCCCTGCCACCTTGTCAATGCGCAGACCGGCATAGGGGGCAAGCAACTGGTCCACGCACATGCGAAAGCCACGCGGATCGGCGAACAGCGTGGTCACATCGCGGAACAGGATGCCTTCATGCGGAAAGTCCACGATCGTGCGGATATAGTCTTTGACGGATTTTTTCATGTGCGCTCGTCTGGTTGAATGGTGGAAGGCCCCGCGAGCAATGTTGTAATGGCGGCCCGGCAGGTTGCAAGGCGTTCGCCGTGCTGGCCTGACACATGCACAACGTTTGCGCCAACGGCATGCAGTGCCGCAAGTGCCGCGCGTTGAAACCGGGCGCGGTCTGCGGGGTTGGCCTGATAGCGCGTGCCGTCATCCAGCCAAGGCTGATCCGTATCCAGTAGAAGGTAAAGATCAGCCGTATCGTCAGGCAGTGTGGTTCCGGGATGATCGGCCAGATAGCCCTGCCAGACATGGGTCAGCAATGGATCGGTATCTTCGATCAGGACGGGGCCTGCTTGCGGCGCAAGTGCTGCGCGCATGGCGCGGTGACCTGCCATGATGCGCTGAAAATCGGCGGAGGTCCAAGGGCCGGGTTGACGGTTTGCATCATGGATGCGGCCATATTCGGGCACATGCACTGTGGCGAAATCGCTGGCAAGCTGGCGCGCGAGGGTGGTTTTGCCCGTGCTTTCCGCACCAAACAGCACGACCCGTTTCTGGTACCATGGGCGCACGACGCCGGGAATGAACGGCCATGCGGCCACCGGGTCTTGGCGGATGCGTGTGCCACTGATGGGCATGGCCAAACGGTCGGGATCTATCAGCACCGCCTCTGCGGATAACTCGGCGGCCAAGCGGGCGATGTAAGGTTCTGATCCGAACACGTAGTCGATGCGCTCAGGATGGGCCGCCTTGCAGATGGCTTGCCAGATCGGCCAGAAATCAGGGTGGTCTTTCGGTTCTTGCGGCACAATCTGATCATGATGAAGCACCTGCGCACCTGGCAGGGACTGCTGCATCCAGCCGTGGCGGATGTGGCCGGGAATGGGATCATCCGGTAAGGAACATACCAGAACGCTCAGCCTGTCACACAGGCCCATGGCGGTGCGGCACATGAACAGATGCCCGGAATGTGGCGGCAGGAATTTGCCCAGCAAAAAGCCATTGGTCATGCGCCAAGACCCTGGCGTTTCGCGGCCTGTCGCCACTGAAACAGCCCCCACAGGGCCAGCCCAAGGAACACGGCATAAAGGGCGGCGGTCGGACCAAGGCCTTTGGCCAGAAATACACCGATGGCCAGAATGTCAGTTGCAATCCAGAAGAACCAGTTTTCCAGAAATCGCCGGGCGAGCAGTGTTTGCGCAATGAATGATAGAACGAGAATGCCAGCATCCCAAAACGGTAGGGACGCATCGGTAAATCGCGCCATCAGGGTGCCTATGAGGGCAATGCCAAGCCCGGCACCCGGCAAAAGCAGCACAAGTGTTGCGGGAGGCAGGCGGCGCACAATGATGTCCCCGTTGTCCTGTTGCCCGCGTAGCCACCAGGCAATGGCAAAAAGCTGAATGACAAAGAAGTAAACCTGCAGGATCACATCACTGTACAATTTGAATTCGAAGAAGATTTTCCCGTAAAGCACGACCATCACAAGGCCAAAGGGGAAATTCCACATGCTGCGCCTGATGATGAGCAGAACATTGGCAAGGCCACAGGCCACGGCAATCATTTCGATTGGAGATGTGCCAACCATGGCACGCAGAAACTCGGCAACAGTCATGTGGGGTTATCTTCCAAAAATGGCTTGGCTATTCACGCCAGTCTGATCTTGCGCGCGCCGATTGTGCAAGATCATCAAGGCGAGGCCAAGTTGGGATAATACAGGCGCAGGACGGTGGCATCCTGCCCGGTCAAAGTCACGACAGAATTGCTGTCCTGCGCAAAGATCGACACATAGGCGTAATCCGGGTTCTCGATATCATAAAGAAACCCCAGGGACTGGACCAATTCTTCCAATACGATCGACGGGATCTCTGGGATCTTTGCATCGCGGGCAATCAGGATTGTCGCTTGGGTCAGGTGGCGGCTTTCATCCCAGTTTACATAGACAAAGCCCGCCCCGATACGCGCGCCGTCGGGTATGCCGGCCTCGTCGCGCACCAGATCGTTTTCGGCAAACAGGGTTGGGCGCAGCGTGATATGCGGCCTGTCCTGCGGTGTTGCGCGGCGCAGTTGCACCGCCGTGCCAAGCCCGTTGATGGCTGCCAGCGCGCTGTCGATGGCCGTTTCGATCTGATCTGCCACTGTGTCAGGAAAGCCTTCCGGCACGGGGCCAAAGCCGATCGTCAGCTCTTCCGGCCTGGCCCACCTGACGGGGGCCATGGCGCAGCTGCCCTCCGGGGGGGCACCGCATGTCAGCAGACGCAGAAAAGCCGCGTCCTGAAGCGGGCCGAGCGTGCGGATCCCGTCTGACGCAAGGGCCGGCGTTGCAAGCAGGGTCAATACGGCCAGATGTCTGACGAAACCGCGCCCATCAATCTGATACCGGCCCGTGCAACTGTTGATGCCAGGCATGGTTAAGGGCATGTCGGACCTTTTCCTTTGTCGCGTGGTGCAGCCTAGACGGGCCGTTGCCCAAGGGAAAGGGGGGCTGCGGCGGCGCGCCATTTGAGATTTGCACGGCACCCTGACAGGGCAAAGGCCGCAAGCCGCCAAGAGAAGAAAGAATCGTCACATCACACGCAAAACTTGCATTAAGCTTACCTTAGGGCAAGCAATGGGAGGCCTGCACCCGGTTAAGTGGCAGAAACATTTGGGGGGATGAAATGCTGGATACGACGGCGACTGATCAGGTAACCGATGTCTTGGACCGCTTTGGCGCGGCCCTGACGGCGGGGGATGTGGCGGCGGTGACGGCGCTGTTTGCGACCGATTGCTATTGGCGCGATCTGGTTACCTTCACATGGAATATCAAGACGATGGAAGGCCAGGCGCAGGTGGCCGACATGTTGGGCGCTACGCTGGCCCATACCCAGCCCGGCCACTGGCGCGTGGCGGAAGGTGAGGTTGCCACGGCCGAGGGCAACCTGCTGACGGCTTGGATCAGTTTTGAGACGCGCGTGGCGCGCGGTTATGGCCTGATCCGTGTGCGCGACGGGCTGATCTGGACGCTGCTGACGAGCATGGTCGAGTTGAAAGGCCACGAGGAACCCGCCGGATTTGACCGGCCCATGGGCGTGGCGCATGGCGCGAGCAAGACACGGCAAACCTGGAAGGAAAGCCGCGAGGCCGAGGCGGCCAATCTGGGCTACACAACGCAACCGCAGGTCCTGATCGTGGGCGGCGGGCAGGGCGGCATCGCACTGGGGGCGCGGCTGCGGCAGTTGGGGGTGCCGACGATCATCGTCGAAAAGAATGACAAGCCGGGTGACAGCTGGCGCAAGCGCTACAAGTCTTTGTGCCTGCATGACCCGGTCTGGTATGACCATCTGCCCTATCTGCCCTTCCCGCCGAACTGGCCGGTCTTTGCGCCCAAGGACAAGATCGGCGACTGGCTGGAGATGTACACCAAGGTCATGGAGCTGAACTACTGGACGCGCACGACCTGCAAGAAGGCAAGCTATGATCCGGTGGCCAAGGAATGGACGGTGGTGGTGGACCGTGACGGTGCCGAAGTGACCCTGCGGCCCAAAGAGCTGGTGCTGGCCACGGGCATGTCTGGCAAGGCGAATGTGCCCAAGTTTCCGGGGATGGAGAAATTCAAGGGCGATCAGCACCATTCCAGCCAGCATCCGGGGCCTGATGCTTATCGTGGCAAGCGCGCGGTGGTTATCGGGTCCAACAACTCGGCCCATGATATCTGCGCTGCCCTGTGGGAAAACGATGTGGATGTGACGATGGTGCAGCGGTCTTCCACGCATATCGTGAAGTCCGATACGCTGATGGATCTGGCCCTGGGGGGGCTTTATTCCGAAAAGGCGGTGGCGGCGGGCATGACGACGAACAAGGCCGACATGATCTTTGCCAGCCTGCCCTATGCGATCCTGCATCAGTTCCAGATCCCGGTCTATGCGCAGATGAAGGAACGCGATGCCGAATTCTATGCGGGGCTGGAGAAGGCGGGCTTCTGGCTGGACTGGGGCGATGATGACAGCGGTTTGTTCATGAAATACCTGCGGCGCGGGTCGGGGTATTACATTGATGTGGGGGCAAGCCAGCTGATCATTGATGGCAAGATCAAACTTGTTCGCGGGCAGGTGGCGGAAGTGGTTGAAGACGGCGTGATGCTGTCAGACGGCACGCATCTGCCGGCGGATGTGATTGTCTATGCGACGGGCTACGGGTCCATGAACGGTTGGGCGGCAGACCTGATCGGGCAGGATGTGGCGGACAAGGTGGGCAAATGCTGGGGCTTGGGGTCGGGCACGACCAAGGACCCGGGGCCATGGGAAGGCGAAGAGCGCAACATGTGGAAGCCGACGCAAGCCGAGGCCTTGTGGTTTCACGGCGGCAACCTGCACCAGTCACGGCATTATTCGCAGTTCCTGTCACTGCAACTGAAAGCGCGGATGGAGGGGATTGCGGGGCCGGTCTACGGGCTGCAGGACGTGCATCACACATCCTGAACGGGGCCGCCGTCCCAACGGGGGATTGACCCCCTTGGGACGGCACTGCCGTGGAAAGATGCCATTCGGGGTGCGGGCTGCCGGTTCGGAAGCCTGCGGCGCGGATATTTGGGCCAGAATGAAAGGCGCGTTCTGGACTGAATGGGTCGGGCGTTCTGGACATAATGACACGGATGACTTGGCGCGCATTTTCAGGCATGGTGCGCGGCAAAGCGAACATGGGAGCCTTGCGATGGACAATCTGGCAAACGATATCTCGGCCGTGGTGGAAGCGGACCGTGTGCATGTCTGGCATCACCTGAGCCAGCACAAGCAGTATGAAACGGTCGATCCGCGCGTGATTGTTGAAGGCAAGGGCCTGCGCGTCTGGGATGCCAAGGGCAAGGAGCATCTGGATGCGGTGTCCGGTGCGGTCTGGACAGTGAACGTGGGCTACGGGCGCGAAAGCATTGCCAATGCGGTGCGCGACCAGCTGTTGCGCATGAACTACTTTGCTGGGGCGGCGGGCACGGTGCCGGGGGCGATCTTTGCCAAGCGGCTGATCGAAAAGATGCCGGGGATGAGCCGGGTGTATTATAACAACTCGGGGTCAGAGGCGAACGAGAAGGTGTACAAGATGGTGCGCCAGATCTCGCACCGGCACCACGGGGGCAAGAAGAACAAGATCCTGTATCGTGAGCGGGATTACCACGGCACGACGATTGCGAACCTTGCGGCGGGCGGGCAGTTCCAGCGGAACATGCAGTATGGGCCGTTCCCGGATGGCTTTGTGATGGTGCCGCATTGCCTGGAATACCGCAAGCAGTGGGATGTCGCGAATTACGGTGAGCGGGCGGCGGATGCGATCGAAGAGGTGATCCTGCGCGAAGGGCCGGATACGATTGGCGCGATGGTGCTGGAGCCGGTGACGGCGGGCGGTGGCGTGATCGTGCCGCCGGCAGGCTACTGGGAGCGGGTGCAGGAGATTTGCGCCAAGTACAACATCCTGCTGCACATTGATGAAGTGGTCTGCGGCGTTGGGCGGACGGGGACGTGGTTTGGCTATCAGCACTACGGGATCAAGCCGGATTTCGTGACGATGGCGAAGGGTGTTGCCAGCGGCTATGCGGCGATTGCCTGCACGGTGACGACGGAAGCGGTGTTCGACATGTTCAAGGATGATCCGTCTGACCCGATGTCCTACTTCCGCGATATCAGCACCTTTGGCGGTTGCACGGGCGGGCCTGCGGCGGCGATCGAGAATATGCGGATCATCGAGGATGAGGGGTTGTTGGCCAATACGCTGGCGATGGGTGAACGGCTGATGGGCAACCTGCACGCTTTGATGGACAAGCATCAGGTCATCGGCGATGTGCGCGGCAAGGGGCTGTTCTGCGGGGCGGAACTGGTGGCGGACCGGGGCACGAAGGAGCCAATGGACGAGAAAAAGGTGCAGGCTGTGGTGGCGGACTGCATGCAGCAGGGGGTGATTATTGGGGCCACGAACCGTTCGGTTCCGGGGTTCAATAATACGCTGTGTCTGAGCCCTGCCTTGATCGCGACGCCGGATGATATTGACCAGATCACGGATGCGATTGATGGGGCCTTGGGGCGGGTGTTTGCCTGAGGCATCTGGAGCCTGTCCCATGATGGGACAGGTTTTCAGGTGAGTAAAATCAAGGGGTTACAGGGCCGCGTTAGGGGTTTGGTAACGGATGAGAGTGCGAGGTGCGGGATTGCGCACCTTGCAGATCGTGCGACGGGGCATGTGATTTCCGGCCTTTGAAGGGCGGTGGGTTATCTTGTACGAAGGGCGCGGAACGACCCGCCCTACGGCTTGCTTTTGAGGGGCGGTGGGTTAACCCGCGCGAAGGGCGCGGAACAACCCACCCTACGGCTTGCTACACTGCGGTCTTTCGGAGCGTCGGTATCGAAAACGTGCAGTTCAAAATTGCAACAACGCAATACCGCGGAAACCAGACAGACCCATGATAAATGAGCTTGGATTAGACGAGGGAGGGGATGTCGGAGTTCTTCTTGTTGAAGAGAGCCCCGGCAAAACAAAGCAGGTGCTTTTTGATGAGGTCACCACTTTTGCAGAACCTCCAAGCGCGAAATCTGGCGGTGTTGTTGAAGCCGGCATACGTCTTAGGGTGCCAGATGGCCGCAGCTTCTTTGCTGTCCAGATACGTGGGGATCTGAAAGGTTGGCAACATGACATTGCTGTTGGTGCCGGTGCAAATGGCCTTTGTGTTGCCAAGATTGAAAACGGGAGCGTATTTGTCTCGGACGGGCAGGTATTCTCGATTGGCCAATGTTCAATCTTGGCCGATTGATATGGTGGACGGCGGACCTTTCTGGAAACGCCTGGGAGCGAACGGATAGGCAAGTACAGAAGGGCTGCGTTTGACCGCCAGGTGGATACAGCAACGCTGGTTCTGGGCGCTTTATGGTGCAGCCACATCGAATGGCGGTTCTAGGCGATGACGGTGCCGAAGCGTCCGCCCGAGGGGGTGATGAGCGATCAGAAAACGTCCAGTGGAGGTTTTCCGCGAAGAACGCCCGGCCCCGTGGGCCGGGCCGGCGGACGCTTCCCGGCGGCGCAAGCGCCTTGATTCCGGGCAAGTGGGAAGGGCGTTGACGGGGGGGCAAACTGGCCTGATAGTGCCAGCAACCGTACCCCGTTAGGTCCAGCATGCCGATCCCGGTTGAATCCTTCTTCCTGCCCCCGGCCACGGCGGGGACGTTGCAGCAGCGGATACGCGCGCTGGTGGCGGATGGGATTGTGACGGGGCGGTTTCGGGCGGGGGACAAGATGCCATCCTCGCGCGGCCTTGCGGACCATCTGGGGATCAGCCGGATTACGGTGACGCTGGCCTATACGGACCTTGTGGCGTCAGATTACCTGACATCGAAGGGGCGGTCGGGGTATTACGTCTCGGCCACGGCCCCGGTGCAGCCGGATTTGCGGGCGGTGCGGCATGGGGGCCAAGGCGCGGTGGATTTTGCGGCGCTGACGGGGGGGCGGTTTGCGGCGACGGCGGCGGTAGAGCGGCCGGATGACTGGGCGCGCTATCCCTACTCCTTCATCTACGGGCAGGCGGACCTGACGCTGTTTGACCATCAAAACTGGCGGCAGTGTGCCTTGCGGGCGCTGGGGCGGCGGGACCTTGAGACGCTGACGGCGGATTTCTATGACCGGGACGATCCTTTGCTGATTGAATACCTGCTGCGGGCGATCTTGCCGCGCCGGGGGATTGATGCGCGGGAAGATGAGGTGCTGCTGACGATGGGGGCACAGAATGCGCTGTGGCTGGCGGCACAGGTGCTGCTGGGGCCGGGGCGGCGGGCGGTGATGGAAAATCCGGGCTATCCGGCCTTGCGGGCGATGCTGGGGCAGACGGGGGCAGCGGTGACGTCAGTTGATGTAGATGCGGATGGGCTGCCGCCGGAAGCCTTGCCTGCGGCGGATGTGGTGTTCACGACAGCCAGCCACCATTGCCCGACGAATGCGACCATGCCGTTGGAGCGGCGGCAACGGCTGCTGGCTGCGGCATCGGCGCAGGATTTCGTGATCGTGGAGGATGATTACGAGTTCGAAATGAGCTTTCTGCGCCCCGTGTCGCCTTCGCTGAAGTCTTTGGACACGGAGGGGCGGGTGATCCATATCGGGTCATTTTCCAAGTCTTTGTTTCCGGGGCTGCGGCTGGGCTATATCGTTGCACCCAAAGGGTTTATCGCGGAAGCGCGGGCCTTGCGGGCGCAGGTGCTGCGGCATCCGCCGGGGCATTTGCAGCGGACGGCGGCGTATTTCCTTTCGCTGGGTCATTATGATGCGCTGATCAACCGGATGAAGCAGGCCTACAAGCGCAGGCGTGTGGCGATGGCAGAGGCGATTGCGGCACATGGATTGCGCGTAGCGGGGCAGGGGGGCTTTGGCGGATCTTCCTTCTGGATGCGGGCGCCGGGTGTGGATACGGGCAAGTTGGCGCTAAGGTTGCGGGAAAAGGGCGTGCTGATCGAGCCGGGGGCGGTGTTCTTTGACCCTGCGCGTGTGGATCACACGCATTACCGGCTGGCCTATTCGAGCATCGCGGCACCGCGCATTGCGGAAGGTGTGGGGCTGATTGCCAAGGCGTTGCAGGATTGGACTTAAGGGGCTGTGGCATCTGGCCCTAACGGGGGCTGGGGTGGCTTCGGTAAAAGGCTGCAAACGAACAGGAGATGCGCGATGCGGATGACAACGGAAGAAGCCTTTGTGAAAGTGCTGCAGCGGCATGGGATCGAACATGCTTTCGGGATTATCGGATCGGCGTTCATGCCGATTTCGGACCTGTTCCCACGGGCGGGGATCACGTTCTGGGACTGCGCGCATGAGGGCAGTGGCGGGATGATGGCGGATGGCTATACGCGGGCGACGGGCAAGATGTGCATGATGATTGCGCAGAACGGGCCGGGGATCACGAATTTTGTGACGGCGGTGAAGACGGCGTACTGGAACCACACGCCCTTGTTGCTGGTGACACCTCAGGCGGCGAACAAGACGATTGGCATGGGCGGGTTCCAGGAAGTGGAACAGATGGCGCTGTTTGCGGATATGGTGGCCTATCAGGAAGAGGTGCGCGACCCAAGCCGCGTGGCGGAGGTGCTGAACCGCTGCATCCTGAATGCCAAACGGATGAGCGCGCCTGTGCAGATCAACATGCCAAGGGATTACTGGACGCAGGTGATTGATATTGATCTGCCAGCGGTGGTGGAGTTTGAGCGGCTATCGGGGGGCGAGGCGGCGATACAGGCGGCGGCGGATCTTTTGTCATCGGCGAAGTTCCCGGTGATCCTGAACGGGGCGGGGGTGGTGCTGGCGGGGGCGATCCCGGCGAGCATGGCCTTGGCGGAACGTCTGGATGCGCCGGTCTGCGTGGGCTATCAGCACAATGATGCGTTTCCGGGCAGCCATCCGCTGTTTGCGGGGCCGCTGGGATACAACGGGTCAAAGGCGGGAATGGAGTTGATTTCGCAGGCAGATGTGGTACTCTGTTTGGGTACCCGGCTGAACCCGTTTTCAACACTCCCCGGATACGCGCTGGACTACTGGCCGAAGACGGCCAAGATCATCCAAGTCGATATCAACCCGGATCGGATCGGGCTGACGAAAAAGGTGACAGTCGGAATTGTCGGCGACGCGAAAAAGGTCGCCGAGGCGGTTTTGGCGCGATTGGCCACTACCGCAGGTAACCATGCGCGCACTGAACGCAAAGCCAAGATTGCGCAGACGAAATCGGCATGGGCGCAGGCACTGACAAGCATGGATCACGAGGATGACGATCCGGGCACGACGTGCAATGCACGCGCACGGGCAGACAAGCCGGATTGGATGAGCCC
>JBJOQW010000199.1:0-14667 GCA_046049665.1 Pseudomonadota bacterium
GACAGGCGCGTATCCTTGCCGATGACAACACGATGTTCATTGCTGGCATCCCGCCGAAAGAAGCGGCCTGCGGCTGCCCCCAGGCGCAAGGCCATTTCGGCTGTCATCGGATAGGTGTTGGCCCGTCCCCGCACACCATCGGTCCCAAACAGCTTTCTGCTCACGTCGCATCCCCCCTTAACACCGCAAACCACAGGCGCATTGCCTGCCGCGTTTCAACCACATCATGAACCCGTATCATCTGCACGCCTTGCGCGGCACCCGCAAGGGCCACGGCCACAGAGCCCGGCATACGCGCCTGCGCCGCCTCGGCGCCGCCAATCGTGCCGATAAACCGCTTGCGGCTGGCCCCCAGCAGAACCGTGCAACCAAGGCTGTGAAACAGCGACAGACGCTGCAACAGGGCCAGATTATGGTCCACGGTCTTGCCAAAGCCAATGCCGGGGTCAATGGCGATGCGGTCGCGCGGGATGCCTGCCGCCATCGCCGCCGTGATCCGCGCGGCTAGCCAGTCATATACATCCAGAAGAACATCATCATATTGCGGATCAGCCTGCATGGTCTGAGGCGTGCCTTGCGCATGCATCAGCACAACCGGACAGGCCGCGCGGGCAACCTGTGCCGCCATCGCTGGATCAAAGGTCAGCGCGGATACATCGTTCACCAGCCCTGCCCCAGCCTGCAATGCCGACGCTGCTACGCTGGCCTTGCGCGTATCAATACTGATCGGGGTCGCAATGCCGGCGGCCCGGATTGCAGCAATCACCGGGGCGGTGCGCGCGATTTCCTGATCGGGCGCAACCAACACGGCACCTGGCCGGGTGCTTTCCCCGCCAATGTCCAGAATATCTGCATCAGCCATGGCCTGCACCTGACCAAGG
Source organism: Pseudomonadota bacterium (assembly GCA_046049665.1). Classification (GTDB taxonomy): domain Bacteria; phylum Pseudomonadota; class Alphaproteobacteria; order Rhodobacterales; family Rhodobacteraceae; genus JAAFHS01. The sequence continues at coordinate 882 of JBJOQW010000199.1, forward strand.
GCAGCCGTTGGCTCCATGAACAACCCGCCATCGGAAAAGCTGTCAGGGGTGACATTCAGAATGCCCATCAGACGCGGCTGCGCCCAGGTCAGCCCCAAAAAGCCGGGGCGCGCTGCCGTCAGGCGTGCCAGCACATCGGCCGGAGTATCAGCCGCGGCAATCACCTGTGGTGCGGCATGGCGAGACAGCACCTCGACCCGGTCAAACCAGCACCAGCCGCTCGCCAAATCATAGGCTCCGGCCGGGCGTGCGGGATCGCTTTGCGGAATGGGGCGAAAGTAATTCATCTGATCGCGTTAAGCGGTTGTGGCAGCGCCTGCAAGCGGGGCATGCCGCACCGGCACGCGGACGCCCGCCGGGATTGCAACATCTCCGTGAACCAGCAGCCCCCGGGCTTGCATGACCTCTGCCAGCCACAAAACCAGTTGCACCGGGTCTGTGCCTGACGGGCCATCAACGGCATCCAGCACCATCTTTGACGGTGCCCAGACCACCATCCGCCCCCGCCGGATGGCCCAATCCATTTCGGTGCGCGTACCCACCACAACGCAGCGCGCATCACGCGCGGCAAGCGCCCATGCGTTCTGTTCGATTGCCAGCAGATCAACCCGGCGCTGTGTCGGTTTGTGGCCTGTTTGCACGATGGGGCTGTTTGGCATGCCGACGGCAAGGATGGTCGGGTGGCCCTGCGCCAGAACGGCATCAATCACCTGCGACAGTTGGGGCGCGGCAATCGTGGCGTTGTCCAGCATTACCAGTTGTGGATGTATCGCATCACCCGGCACGGTCACCACGTTTGCCCGCGCACGCACGATTTCAACTCCCAGGGCGTAGGGGCCAACATCCAGCTTTTCGATCCGCAAAAAAATACGCAAGGCCTGCGGCTCAGCAAGAACCCGTGTCGCAATCCGTTCGGCAAGGGTTTCCAGAAGGTTCAGCCGTTCGGCACCCAGTTCGGCTGCTATCGCTTCGGTGATCCGATCATAAGACAGGATTCGGTCAACATCATCGCTGGCAGGGCCGGTTGGGGCAACCTCGACGACCACATTGAAGCGCAGCCGTTGCTGCCGGCCACGTTCCTGCTGAAAAGCGCCGATATCTGCCTGCACCACATGATCGCGCAGCGAAATGCGATCAACCGGATCAGCCCCGGCCATGGCGCGCGCGCGGTCTTCAGGATGGGCAAAGGCAAGTGACGGGTCAGCAGACATGGCGGGGCCTTTCGCGCAGGTTACACCGGGCCATGTCTAGCGGCCCCTTTGCACCCGTCATTGCCCTGAAGCGGCCAGCACATCAACCCCTGCGACATCAGGGTCGGCAGGATCAGTTCTGGTGATAAAACAGATGCGCACCAATCTGCGCTGTCCGCTCAAACCGCCGGGCCCAGCTGGGCCGCACGCCCGTGGTATGGAAATAGGTTGCCCCAGAGGTCAGACTGCGCGGCGCCCCGTCCAGCATCAGCCGTGCAATGCGCCCGGCCCGGTCAATGGCACCACGGTCACGCATGGTGTCGGAAATGCCATCAAACATAAAGCTGAACTGACCGCTTTGATGCACCACACCGCAGACCGTGCCCGGAAAGCGCCGGCTTTGCACACGGTTCAGAATAACCTCGGCCACCGCAAACTGGCCCTTGATCGATTCACCGCGCGCCTCGAAATAAATCGCCTTGCGCAGGCACTTCCAGTCTTCACCCCCTGTGGGTGCGGGCTGTTGGGCCAGCCATGCAGCGTCATAGCGAATGGTCAGATCACGCGGGGCTTGCGCCACAGGGGCGATGGCCGCCTTGGCAGCGGCAGTTGGATCGGCCGGCCGCGTGGCGGGCGCCTCTGGCCCCGTTGCAATTGCCGCAATTTGGTCCTGGCCCAAACCCCGGACCGTTGCTTTTTCTGATCCCAACAATGCTGCCATCTCGGCCCCAAGCGCTGCCGTCGGATCAGTCGAGGTGCTGAGCGTGACATCGGCAAAGGCCGCAGAATTCATCACAGCAGCCATCATCAGGCCGCCGAACAATGTCCGGACATTCCGCATTCTTGTCGTCCCCCAGTGCTTTCGCGCCTGTGTTTTCACAGGCGGAGTCGAGCGTTTTTCTGCGTCGCCCCCACAAACACATCAGGCGACAAGCATTCGGGCTAAGCCGAATCGCCCCACCTGTCGAGTTGCGTGATATTTTTGTCACGCTATTTTGGTTAAGATTTGGCGGATTTCCGCCGAGTCCCACATGAGGAATGCCAGATATGTTATTGAAATGGAAACAATATACTAGCTATGGGTTTCATCGTTCAACGCCAGATGGGCCGCTGCAAGCCGTGCCATAGGCACCCGATAGGGTGAACAGGACACGTAATCAAACCCCGCCTGCCTGCAAAAGGCGATTGATTCGGGGTTGCCGCCATGTTCGCCGCAAATGCTGAGCGTCAGGTCACTGCGCGTGCGTCGCCCGCGTTCGGCACCGATGTGAAGCAGCTCTCCCACCCCGTCAACATCCAGAATATGGAACGGATCTTCAGGGAAAACGCCCTGTTGCACATAGGTGTTCATGAACCGCCCCGCGTCATCGCGTGACAGGCCATAGGTCATCTGCGTCAGGTCATTCGTGCCGAATGACAGAAAGGCCGCGTGCTGTGCAATCTCGCCTGCCCGCAGCGCTGCGCGCGGGGTTTCCACCATGACCCCCAGCTTGTAGGCAAAATCATGGCCGGTTTTTGTGCGCACCATGGCCGCAACCGCATCAATCCGCGTCTTGACGAGTTCCACCTCGCGCTTGGCAGACACCAGCGGGATCATCACTTCGGGCACCACCGCATCACCGCGGCGGTTCACCTCGACCGTTGCCTCAAAAATGGCCTGCGCCTGCATTTCGTAGATTTCCGGCAGAACAATGCCCAGCCGCACACCCCGCATGCCCAGCATCGGGTTGAATTCCGCCAGGGCCTCGGCCCGCCGTGTCACCTCGGACAGCGGCCGGTCCAGCGCTTCGGCCAGATCGCGCAGGCCTTCGCGGGTATGGGGCAAGAATTCATGCAATGGCGGGTCAAACAGACGGATGCACACCGGCAAACCATGCATGATTTCGAACAGTTCGATGAAATCCGCGCGCTGCATGGGCAACAGGCGCGTCAGCGCTGCCGCCCGGTCAGCCGGGCTATCGGCAAAGATCATCTCGCGCATGGCAATCAGACGGTCTTCGTCAAAGAACATGTGCTCTGTCCGGCACAGCCCGATACCTTCGGCCATGAAGGCCCGCGCCGTGATCGCATCAGCAGGCGTATCGGCATTGGCCCGCACGCCGATATCGCGCACCGCATCAGCCCAGCTGAGCAGCTTGCGGAAGGTATCGTCCAGCGCGGGCGGCAGCATTTCGGCCGCACCCACCAACGCCTCGCCCTTGGTGCCATCCAGTGTGATGATATCGCCTTCGGTGAACACCCGGTCGCCGGACACCAGCTTTTTCTCTTTGTTATCCAGCCGCAAGGTTGACGCCCCCACCACGCAAGGCAGACCCAATCCCCGCGCAATCACTGCCGCATGGCTGGTAATCCCGCCACGTTCCGTCAGCACACCTGCCGCCGAATGCATGCCGCGAATATCTTCCGGTGCCGTTTCCCGCCGCACCAGAATGCACGGCTCGCCCCGCGCCGCGCTTGCCTGCGCCGCCGTTGACGAAAACACGATCCGCCCGGTGGCCGCACCGGGGCTGGCCGCAATGCCCTTGGCAAACACATCGCGCGGCACCCGCGGATCAACCTGCTTGTGCAACAGTTCCGAAAGCGCGCGCGGTTCGACCCGCAGGATCGCTTCGTTCTGCGTGATGATGCCATCTTCCGCCAGCGCCACGGCAATGCGCAGGCCCGCGCGCGATGACCGCTGCACCTTGACCGCGTCGAGCACCGCCAACTGCCCGTCTTCAATGGTGAATTCGATCTGCATCTCTTCGCGCAGACGCGCACGGCAGCGTGTGCCATGCTCAAGCAGGGCCGCAAAGATCTGTGGCGCGATATCTTCAAGGCTTGGCCCGCGCGCATCCTTGGTCAGATACAGTGCTTCGGTCTGCCGCAGCGCATCGCGCCCCTGGCTTTGGCCCAGATAGCGCCCGGTCACCTGCGGGGTGCCCGTCACCGGGTCCACAAACTGAATGACGCCCGACCCTGAAATCCCCTGCCCGATGCCTTGTGCCATCGCCTGCACAATCAGCCCCAGCCCTGCCGTTTGCGATGCCCCCTTGGCCTGCCGCAAAAGCCGCGCAGACGTGCCCTCCCATGCCCGCGCCATGGACCGCAGGACTTCGGCGAGTTGCACGGCGGGGTCTTCGGGGAAATCCTGTTCCATTTCCGTGGCATAGGCCTGCAGGGCCGCACGAATTGCGCCCTCGCCCGCAGTGGGCTGGTGGAACATGTCGGGGTCAAGGCGTGCGACATGCACGGCATAGCCCTGGATGAAGCGCAGCCACAGGGCATCGGCCGCCGCGGCACCGTGGCGTGCGGTCAGTGCTGCATGGCGCGCAGCATTCATGCCGATGTTAAGTACGGTCGCGGGGCCACCAAAATCAGGGTTTTCGGGGCTGGGGCGGACGGAAATCAGCGGTGTGGGGCCAAAGTGTTGAAGGATAGCAGTGGCATCAATGCGGTGGCCCTGGGCGATGGCACGCACGGATGCTGCGGGCAGGGCCACAGTCTGCGGCACGGGCATGTCCAGCCGGATCAGGCGTTGAAGGCATTTGGCACGCCAGCCATGCGTGGGCGTCTTGATCAGCGCATCAGGCGTGACAAGCGTGAAGTCTGGCTGGGGATCGTGTTTCTGCACTGCGGCATCCTTTGTTGCGCTGCAGGATACGCATCTTTTTGTGTCAAGCAAGCCTGACATCTGTCGGAAGCGGGGGGCTGTCTGCCCCCCGCACCCCCCGAGGATATTTATGCCAATGTGAAAGGGCTAACCGTCGAGTTTTGTGAGGTCGGCCACCTGCCCGCAGAGCGCGCGGATGCGGTGCAGCAGGTTCAGGCGGTTGCGGCGGACAACGGGGTTGTCGGCGTTGATCTGGGTGGCGGTGAAGAAGGCGTCAATCGGGGCACGCAGGGTGGCCATGGCGGCCATGGCGGTGGCGAAATCTTCCTGCGCCATGGCGGGGGTGATTTTCGCCTCGGCTGCATCAAGGGCGGCGAAGAGGGCTTGTTCTTCGGGGGTTTCGGCGAATTTGAGGTCGGCGCCGAAGGAGTATTCGACGCCGTCCTTTTGTTCGGCCTGTGTCAGGATGTTATTGGCGCGCTTGAAGCCTGCGATGAGGTTGGCGCCATCATCGGTTTGCAAGGTGGCCTGCAGGGCGCGGGCGCGGTTGACGAGCAGGGTCAGGTCATCATTGCCGGGCATGGCGAGGCAGGCGTCGATGACATCATGGCGGATGCCTTCGTCTTTGAGGAAGACTTTGAGGCGGTCGTGGAGGAAGGAGAGAAGACTGTCGCCCCATTGTTTAGGCATATCCAAAACAATCTGAGAAAATTCAAAAGCGACTTCGCTCATTGTGGTGGCCGACACAAAACCTATGACGTCGCCAAGTTCTTTGTAATCAACATCAACCAAGAAATCAGGTGCGAAGCCAAGTGCAACTTGATTGTCTGACGCAGGAAAAACAATGTGGTAACCACTAGCTTGGAATGACTTCGCTGCGTGCTTAATCCATCCATTCAAAATGGTGTTCAAATTAAGCCTCGCGTTAGCTCCCACCACCAACCTGATCACGCCCAACGCTGCCCTTCGCAGCGCGAAGGGGTCTTTGCTGCCCGTCGGTTTCTCGTCAATCGCCCAGAAGCCGGTCAGCGTGTCGATCTTGTCGGCCAGAGCCACGGCCACGCTCACGGGTTCGGTTGGCACAGAGTCGCCTTCGCCTTTGGGCCGCCAATGATCGCGCGCGGCATCGGCGATGGCAGATTTCTCGCCCGCCTCTAGCGCGTAGTAGCGACCCATGATGCCCTGCAACTCGGGGAATTCGCCGACCATGGCGCTGCGCAGATCGGCCTTGGCGAGCTTCGCCGCCTGTTCGGCCAGATCGGCATCTGCGCCGACCATTGGGGCGATTTCGCGCGCGAGGGCTGCAATGCGCGCCACGCGGTCGGCCTGTGAGCCGAGTTTGTTGTGGAAGGTGACGGATTTCAGGCCCTCCAGCCACTCACCCATGCCCGCTTTCGCCACCCGCAGGTCGTTCTCATAGAAGAACCGCGCATCCGACAGGCGCGCGCTCAGCACCTTCTGGTTGCCCTTCAGGATCGTGGCCCCGGCATCCGGCGTTTCGATATTGGCGACGGTGATGAAGCGGTCAATCTGGCCCTGCGCGTTCTTGACCGAGAAGAACTTCTGATGTTCGCGCATCGAGGTTTGCAGCACCTCGGGCGGCAGGCCCAGAAAATCTGCGCCAATCTGGCCCATCAGCACCACGGGCCATTCGACAAGGCCCGCCACTTCGGTCAGCAGGCCCGCATCCGGCACCACGCTGCCCCCCACGGCAAAGGCCGCGTTGGTGGCGGCATTCCAGATGCTGGCTTCGCGTTCGGCACTGTCAAGCACGACCTTGGCGCGCAAGAGTTTCGCGCGGTAGTCATCAAAGCCCGAAACAGCAAAGCGCCCCTGCCCCAGAAAACGGTGGCCTTCGGTGGTGTTGCCTGCCGTCAGATGATCGACCGTGACAGGAACCACCGTCGCCCCCGCCTCATCGGTCAGCAGGCAGAGAATGGATTGCAAGGGCCGCACCCAACGCAAGGCACCGCTGCCCCAACGCATGGATTTGGGCCAAGGGAAATTGCGGATGGTGGCTTCCAGCACCTCGGCCACGATCTCTGCCGCAGCACGCCCCGGCTTTTCGATCACGGCAAAGAAGGTGTCACCTTTCTTGTCCGCCCGGCGTTCCAGCTGATCAAGCGTCAGGCCTGTGCTGCGCAGAAAGCCGTCAATCGCGGGCTGGGGCGCAGTCACGGCGGGCCCCTTGCGTTCTTCGCGCACGGGGCGGGATTGTGCGGTAAGCCCCTCAATCGTCAAGGTCAGGCGACGCGGTGTGGAAAAGGCCCCGGCCGAGGCATAGGTCAGGCCCGCCTCAACCAGCCCATCGGTGACCATGCGCTTCAGATCATCACGCGCGCGGGCCTGCATGCGGGCAGGGATTTCTTCGGAGAAAAGTTCGATCAACAGGTCGGGCATATCAGTTCCCCAGCGTTCCGTTCAGTTGGTGCCATGCATAGGCGCGGCCATCGGCAAAGACGGCAACAACGCGGTCCACGCCGGGGTGAATTTCGGTTTGTGACAGGAATGGCAGCGCCTCGCCCGCCTCAAGTGCCGCACCGATAGCGGCGGCATCGAAGCAATCAAACCAGCCGGGGGCCGTTAATGGCACGGCTTCGGGGTAGGCCACGTAGGTTTCGGTCAGAAGCGAAAGGTCCATGGGCGTGGTGAAACAGGCGCGGAACCGCAAGGGGCTGCTGTCGGCATCAATGCCTGTAATGTTATCGGCCAGAATGGGTTCGGGGGTCTGGCTGACAATCGGGGTCAGCAGGATTTCTGCGCCGGGGGTGAAGGACACGGGTTCGTAAAACGCATAAACTTGCGTGTAATAGATGAAGACGCCCGCAAAGGCGGCCGAGGCGACAATCCCGATCACGGCGATTTTTCCCCACATGGTTTCAATGCCAATCCCAGTTGATGACAGGCCGCTTGCGCGTTGCGGCCATTGTCTTGAGCGCCGATGTGCGGGCGCGCAGGTGCGGGATAACCCGTTCATGCGTTTCCACAAAGGCGCAGGCCACAAGATCCGCCTGTGGCGTCGCAAGGAGCCGCTCCAGCAGGGCCACCTCGGCGCCTTCGATATCAATTTTCAACAGGGCGACGGGTCGGTTCTGCGCAGCAAGCCAAGCGGCAAAATCAATCACTTCAACCTCTACACCGCCAGTTTCATCCATGTTGCGCTTGCCCGCCACAATCGAGGATGATGTCGTGCGCCGGTCAGGCCCGGCGGCAAAATCGCGATGGCGAAACAGGGTCAGCGTGCCTGCGGCATCACCCGCAGCGGCAGGTACCAACGTCACATTCGGCAATGCGCCGACACGATCAGACAGCAGCGCAAAGGCGTGGGGATCAGGCTCGAACGCCACGACATCAGCCCCGGTCGCCGCCATGCGTGCGGTGAACAGCCCCACATTGGCACCAAGATCAACGGCCAGATCGCCTGGCTTCAGCGCCGCAAGCGCTGCGTCGAACGCAGCCTCGGCTGCGGCGCGCGCGCGCGCCTTGGCACCCGTGACCCGGCGCCAGATCGAGGCCAGCAGGTCAAGGCCCGCAATCTGTGTCATGCAGCGGCACCACCGGCTTCGGTCGTCACAAAGGCATCGGCGCACATCTTGGCCAGTGCGCGCACGCGGCCGATATAAGCTTGCCGTTCCGTCACCGAGATCACCCCGCGCGCGTCCAGCAGGTTGAACAGGTGGCTGGCCTTGATGCACTGGTCATAGGCCGGATGCGCCATGACGATGGTGCGGCCTGCCTTGTCGAGCTGGGGGGCGGCCAGAATGCGCGCGCATTCGGCCTCGGCATTCTTGAAATGCTGAAACAGCATCTCGGTATCGGCCTGATCAAAGTTGTGGCGCGAATATTCCTGTTCGGTCTGGCGGAAGATATCGCCGTAGGTCAGCGGAATGGGCGCATCGGGCGCGTTGAAGGGCATGTCCATCACATGCTCTGCGCCCAACACATACATGGCCAGCCGTTCCAACCCATAGGTCAGCTCACCCGAGACGGGTTTGCAATCATGCCCGCCGACCTGTTGGAAATAGGTGAACTGCGACACTTCCATGCCGTCGCACCAGACCTCCCAGCCCAGACCCCATGCGCCAAGGGTAGGACTTTCCCAGTCATCCTCGACAAAGCGGATGTCATGCACCAAGGGGTCAAGCCCGATGGCCGCCAAAGACCCCAGATACAGCGCCTGCAAATCCGGCGGCGAAGGTTTGATGATGACCTGATACTGGTAGTAATGCTGCAAGCGGTTGGGGTTTTCGCCATAGCGCCCGTCCGTGGGGCGGCGCGACGGTTGCACATAGGCCGCAGCCCAAGGACGGCTGCCCAAGGCACGCAGCGTTGTGGCCGGGTGAAAGGTGCCCGCGCCCACCTCCATGTCATAGGGTTGCAGCACGGCACAGCCCTGCGCGCCCCAATACGCCTGCAAGCGCAGGATAATCTCTTGAAAACTGCGGGGTGGCGTGGCGGCCATGGTTGGAACCTCTTGAAAAGTGCCATCTCCATAGGCAAGAGGCGGAGGATGGTCAATTGGCGCACCACCTTGTGACACAGGGTTCGGCGCGGAATATGACAGAACTTGCAGCAGTCCGCCAAAAGGGCTGCGATCTGGGGAAGTGAATGACGTTTCTGCGCGTGCTGACCATGATGCTGGGGCTTTCGATGATGCTTGGCGCAGCCCATGCCCAAGACCGCGTCTGGGTGCAGGTCGAAGCCCAGCCCACGCTGCGCGAAGCCGAAGATCGCGCGCGTGCCTATGCTGGCGTGTTTCCCGATGTGTCGGGCTACCGCTTGCGGTCTGGCTGGTATGGCATTGTGCTTGGCCCCTACGGGGTTGAGGAAGGGGCTGCGCAACTGTCAAACCTGCGGCGTGAAAACCTGATCCCGCGCGACGCCTTCATCGCCTATGGCCGCGATTTCCGCGATCAGTTCTGGCCTGCGCCCGGCGAGACCCCCGACGCAACCGAGCCACAAGTCTCCGAAGACCCCTTGCTGACCCAGCCAGAAGTGCCCGCCACCGCAGATCCTGCGGCCGTTGTCCCCGTTGTCATCCCCGAACCGGCCCTGCCCGACGAAACCCCGCGCGAGGCCCGCGAGAGCGAAGCCCTGCTGGAACGCACCGACCGCGAACTGCTGCAAACCGCGCTGCAATGGTTCGGCTTTTATGACAGCACGATTGATGGCGCCTTTGGCCGGGGCACCCGTGCATCGATGGCGGCATGGCAAGAGGCGAACGGTCTGGAACCCACGGGTGTGCTGACCACGCTGCAACGCGCCACGCTTGTGGGCAACTATCAGGCGGAACTTGCTGAATTCGGCTTTGAAACAGTGACAGAAACAGAAGCGGGGATCGAGGTCACGCTGCCCCTTGGCCTTGTGACATTTGACCATTACGAGCCGCCCTTCGTGCATTTCGCCCCAAGGGCCGGGTCAGACCTGCGCGTGGTGCTGATCAGCCAGCCGGGCGATCAGGCAGCGCTTTACGGCCTGTATGATATTCTGCAAACGCTTGAAATCATGCCACCTGATGGTGAGCGCAGCCGGGATGAGCGGTCCTTCACCCTGTCCGGTGCCAATGCAGGCGTGGCGAGCGTAGCCTTTGCCGAGCTGAGCCGCGGGCTGATCAAGGGCTATATCCTGACATGGAACCCGGCCAAGGCGGATGGCATGGATCGCATTCTGCCCGCCATTCAAAACAGCTTTCGCGCCGTCGGTGACACTGCACTTGATCCGGGCATGGTGGTGATGGACGAAACGACGCGGGCCGGGCTTCTGGCCGGGCTAGAGGTGCGCAAACCCGTTCTGTCGCGTTCCGGCTTCTTTGTGTCCGCCGATGGTGCCGTGGTGACGACGGCCGAGGCCGTGGCCCAATGCGAGCGTATCACGATTGAACGGGATGTCGATATGACGGTGGCCGCAACAGATGCTGCGAGCGGCCTTGCCATCCTGCGCCCGGTTGCGCCCTTGGCCCCGCCTGCGGTGGCGGCCTTGCAACTGTCGGCTGACAGGATCGGGTCTGAAATCGCCGTGGCAGGTTATTCCTATGAAGACCGCCTGTCTGCCCCTGTGCTGACCTTCGGCGCGCTGGAGGCGCTGGAAGGCCTGAATGGAGAAACGGGCATCAAACGGCTTGCCCTTAATGCCTTGGCGGGCGATGCAGGCGGGCCAGTGCTGGATGGCACGGGGGCTGTGCTTGGCATGCTGCAGCCGGCCCCGACTGACACGGGTCGGCAATTGCCCCCGGATGTGGCCTATGCCACGGCATCATCAGTGATTGCGGGCCAACTGACAGCCGTGGGGATCACGCCGCTGCCCTCGGCCCCCGCAGGTGCTCTGCCGCCCGAAGATCTGTCGCGCCGCGCGCTGGCCATGACGGTGCTGGTGTCCTGCTGGGAATAGATCGGCTGACCCTCATTGCAACCGGTCCGAAAGACTGCCTGCTATTTGGCGTGTTCAGGAAGATTGCCTAGCGCTGCCAGAACCGCGGCAGCGCTAAGACAAGCAGCGCCAGCAGACCCAACCGCCCCAGCAGCATGGCCAACGTCATGATCCAGATTGCTGCATCCGGATAGCCAAGGAACGTGCCGCCATGCTCTGTGACCAGCGGGCCAAAGCCATACCCGATATTGCCCAACGTCGTCCAAACCCCGAAAAAGGCGCTTTCCAGATCAACCCCGGTCAGCGTCACACCCACGCTGAACAGACCAAGGATCAGGATAAATCCGGTGATGAACATGATGACCGAATTCATCACGTCATCGTCCACCTTGCGGCCATCATAGCGCACCGGGTCTGTCCGGTCTGGCATCGTCACACTGCGGATATGCTGGCGCAGTGCCGCAAAGGCGATCTGCACCCGGAACACCCCCAAGCCCGCCGCACTGCTGCCCGTGCAGGCGCCGAAAATGCCAAGCAGCACTGCGACCGGCAGCATGAACCCACCCCATGACCCGAAATCACCCGAGAAAAAGCCAGTGCTCGACTGAATGGAAATCAGGTTGAACAGCGTCTGCCGGAAGATCGGTTCCAGTGCCGTATCGCTTGTCAGCCAACGCCACAGCGTGACGGAACCAATCGCAACCGCCAAAATGCGCAAATATCCCCGCACCTGCTCATCGCGCCAAAGGGGAATGGCAGAACCGTTCACCAGCTGCACGTACCGGATATAGGGCAAGCTTGCGATCAACATGAAAAACGCCCCGGCGTATTCTCCTGCCCCTTGATACTTGCTGAACGATGCATCCGTTGGCGAAAAACCACCCGTCGCAATCGAGGCCATGCCATGCACGATTGCATCAATCGGCGTCATGCCGATCATGCCATAGGCAGCCATGCAGCACAGTGTCAGACCCAGATAGACCAGCACCAGTTGCCCTGCGATATCAGTCGCGCGGGGCAGGATTTTTCCAAATGTATCAAAGCCCTCGGTCCGAAAGAACTGCATGCCGCCCACACGCATGACCGGCAGGAATATCATCGCCACAAAGGCAATCCCCAGGCCGCCCAGCCAATTCAGCATCCCCCGCCACAGGTTCATGCCCGGCGGCAATCCGTCCAACCCGATGATCACCGAAGCGCCCGTCGTGGTAATGCCCGACACCGCTTCAAAATACGCGTCCGTCAGCGAAAGATAGGGCTCTCCCATCATGAACGGCAGGCAGCCGAACAAGGGCAGCACGGTCCAGATGGCGGCCGTCAGCAAATAGGCCTGCCGGACATCCAGCGACAGTCCCAGAGCATTGTGCGAGGTGATCGACAGCATCGCGCCGAACGCACCAGTGATGATTGCCGCTTCCAGAAAATCCGTCGCATTGTGCAGGCCTGCCTGCCAGTCCACCGCTGCCGGGGCCAACATCAGAATGGCCAGGGCAATCAGCATCCGGCCAATCAGATAGGCAATGGGGCGCAGGTCAATCATGGGCCTGTTTAGTGGCCCATTGCGCCCCAAGCGTCAATGGTGACACTAGCCTGCTTGGATAAGCGATTGGAACAGGCGCGGATCAAGGCTGGTCTGCGCAAACGTCGCCCCTTCGGTCAGCAGGCTGACCGCGTCATGGCTGTGCAGGCTTTCCTGATGGCTGGCGATCACGCGGAAATCACCGATCCGCGCATCACTGCGCAACACCGCGCAAAAGCTGCGCGCGGCATCTTCGACGAAAATCGGGTTGGCGGCGTTCAGTTCGGCAAAGGCCTGTTCATCCTCACGCTTCACCATCACTTGCGTTTCCGTCACAATCGCGCGGCGCGCCGCCTCGACCAGATCTTCGATCGCCAGGTCACCCGTCAGCACAACAGAAAGCCGCGCCACAGACCGCTGACTGTGCGGTGTGGCCAGTTGCCCGCGTGTGGCGCGCGCATGTTCTGACAGTTCCAGCGAACAGGGGCAGGTGCTGGAATAGACATAGTCCAAATGCATGATGCGCGTGGTCACACCGCCTTGGGCCACCAGTTCCAGAGCAACATCGTAATACTGCCAGCCCTGCAGGCCGGACCGCAAGGATGGCACCATCAGCGGATAGGACAGGCGCATCTGGATACGCGCGTCAAAGCTGCCCAGATCGTGCTGGTAATCGGCCAAGGCGGCGGCGATCACATCAAAGCTGAATTCGCGTTCGGCATGGGCATAGAAGGACCGCATGATCCGGCTCATGTTGATGCCCTTCTTGTCGGCTTCAAGGCTGACCGTGCCCGTCACCGATGTTTCCAGCACGACCTCACCCCCTGCCCGAGTGCGGTAGCGGATCGGCAGGCGAAAGTTGGAAATGCCCACATCCTGAATGGTGGCGCGCGCGCCCACGATCAGGCTGCTGGGGCCGTTCTGCAGATCGGGCAGGCTGGCCTTGTAGGCATCATCCACACGGAATTCCTGCGGATAGCTGCGCGAAAACGCCGGATAGGCCTGACCGGGGATCAGATAGCCCAGTGCCGCATCCACCCCGGCCATTTCGCTGTCGGTCGCCTTGCCAGCCCATTGGCGCAGCAAGGCAAGCGCCTCTGCCACCTGTTCGGTGCTGGG
>JBJOQW010000200.1:0-3587 GCA_046049665.1 Pseudomonadota bacterium
CTGGCAATGGCGTTACCCTTGGCGATGTGCCGGCAAGCTTTGATCTGGCGGCGCAGGGCAAGGCGGTGTTCGCGGTGCCGGTGACGGCGGGTGCGGTGGGTAACCAGACGATCAGCGTGGCGTTGACCACACCGGATGGCCGCGTGCTGACAAAGGACCTGACCCTGCCGGTGCAGGTGAATGACCCGGAGGTGGCGCGCATTTCGCGGTTCGATCTGGCCACAGGGGCGAATTTCACCTTCGATGCCGCTGTGTTCACGGGACTGGTGCCGGGATCAGGCCGGGCGACGCTGGCCGTGGGGCCGATTGCACGGCTGAATGCGCCGGGGATACTCGCGGCACTGGACCGCTACCCCTATGGCTGCACCGAACAGATGACCAGCCGGGCACTGCCTTTGCTGTACTTCGGCGAGGTGGCGGCGGCGATGGGTACGGAAGGTGACCCAGAGGTGGCGGTGCGCGTGCAAGAGGCGATCGGGAATATCCTGTTGAACCAGTCTGCCGAAGGGGCGTTCGGCCTGTGGGGTGCGGGCTATGGCGATATGTGGCTGGATGCCTATGTGACCGATTTCCTGTCACGGGCCAAGGCCACGGGCTATGCGGTGCCGGATCAGGCGTTCAAATCGGCTTTGTCGAACCTTCGCAATCAGGTGAACTATGCGCCTGATTTTGATGGCGACACGAATGGCGGGGGTGAGGCGCTTGCCTATGCGCTGATGGTGCTGGCGCGCGAAGGGGCGGCGGCTGTGGGCGATCTGCGCTATTATGCGGATGTGAAGGGTGATGCCTTTGCAACGCCACTGGCGCAGGCGCAACTGGGTGTGGCCTTGGCGAGTTACGGCGATCAGCCGCGCGCAGATGCGATGTTCGGCAAGGCGGCAGCGCGGGTTGGCGCGGTGGGTGCGGATGCAGGCGAGCAGGTGTTCCGGGCGGATTACGGCACGGAATACCGCGATGTGGCGGGCCTGCTGGCGCTGGCGGTTGAGGCGGGTTCCAACGCGGTGGACCGTGAAGCGCTGACAGACCGGATTGCCACGCGGGGCACGGGCCTTTCGACGCAAGAGGCGACGTGGACGCTGCTGGCAGCACATGCGCTGCTGACGGATGACAGTGCGGGCATCACGCTGGACGGGGCCGCGGCGACGGGGCCACTGGTGCGGGTGATGACGGATGCAGGACGGCCGGTGGTGGTCGGCAATACGGGTGCGGATACAACCGTGACCGTGACGACCTATGGCGTGCCAAGCGAGCCGGAGCCGGCAGGTGGCAATGGCTATCAGATCACGCGCAGCTATTTCACCCTGACGGGTGAAGCGGTGGATGTATCCACGGTTGCGGCGGGCACGCGGCTGGTGGTGGTGCTGGACGTGGTTCCGTTTGCGCGGGGTGAGGCGCGGCTGATGGTGGCCGATCCGCTGCCTGCGGGTTTCGAGATTGACAACCCGAACCTGATCACGGCAGGGGCGACATCCAGCCTTGACTGGCTGACGGCAGAAACCGAGGTGGCACATGCGGAATTCCGGCAGGACCGGTTCCTGACGGCGATTGACCGCTATGACAACCAGCCGTTCAAGCTGGCCTATATGGTGCGGGCGATCTCGCCTGGGGTGTTCCATCACCCGGCGGCAAGTGTCGAAGACATGTACCGTCCCGATTACCGCGCACGCACCGATGCGGGCACGGTGGTGATTACCGAGTGATGGCTGACCGCTTGCTCTTGGGCTGTTTGCGAAACCGTCTGATGGGCCTTCCTGTGGAAGGACCATCGATTTCGTTGCCCATAAGGCGGAACGCCGTTGGGCAAGGGGCGATGAGCATTCCTGACGTATCCAATCTGCGCGTGGCTGCCCCGGCGGACGCGGAATCGCGTCTGCCCTTGGGGGGGCAGACGCGGGCAGATTTGTCACTGGCCAAATCTGCCAAGCCCCGAGGTTTCGATGATGTTCACAGGAATAAAGGTTTTTGTACAGGGAATTGGTTCTAGCCATGCGCGCGCGCTGGGCCTTTGCGCTGGCGACAATCCTGTTCCTGACGGGCTTTGGCATGGACCGTCTGCAGGATTGGGTCAATGCTACCGTCCTGCCCCCCCTGGTGCAGGAAACGGCGGTCACGGTGGTGGACCGGGAAGGCCAGCTCCTGCGCGCCTATACCGTGGCCGATGGGCGCTGGCGGCTGGCGGTTGACCCTACGGCGGTGGACCCGGCTTATCTTGCGATGCTGGTCGCCTATGAGGACAAGCGGTTTTACGATCATGGCGGGGTGGATTACCGGTCGATGGCGCGGGCCGTGGCGCAGGCGCTGCGCAATGGCCGGGTGATTTCGGGCGGGTCCACGCTGACCATGCAGGTAGCGCGCCTGCTGGAGGACAGCGGGACGGGGGCCTATGCGGGCAAGCTGCGGCAGATCCGCGTGGCATGGGCGCTGGAGGCGCGGCTGACCAAGGATCAGATCCTTGCGCTGTATCTGCATCTGGCACCTTTCGGCGGCAATCTGGAAGGCGTGCGGGCGGCAAGCCTTTCCTATTTCGGCAAGGAACCGCGCCGCCTGACGCCTGCCGAGGCAGCGCTGCTGGTGGCCATTCCGCAATCGCCCGAGGCGCGCAGGCCCGACCGCGCCCCCGATGTGGCGCAGGCGGCGCGGGGGCGGGTGCTGGCGCGTGCCGTGGGGGATGGGATCCTGGACGCGGATCAGGCGGCAGCAGCACGGACAGAGGCCGTGCCAACGCGCCGCCTGCCCTTTCCGGCCTTCGCGCCGCATCTGGCTGACCGTTTGCGCAGCGCTGACCCGCTGGTGGCGACGCACCGCACGACGCTGGACCTTGGGCTGCAAAAGCAGCTGGAGGCCTTGGCGCGCGATGTGGTGGCAGGGCAGGGTGAGCGGTTGCAGGTGGCGATGGTGGTGGCGGATCATGCGTCGGGTGAGGTGCTGGCGAGCGTGGGATCGGCGGCTTACCGCGGCGATGCGCGGCAGGGGTTTGTGGATATGACCATGGCCCTGCGCAGCCCGGGGTCCACGCTGAAGCCTTTGGTCTATGGATTGGCTTTTGATGAAGGGCTGGTGCACCCGGAGACGCTGATCGAAGACCGGCCCATGGCCTTTGGCACCTATGCGCCGCAGAACTTTGACAGGCTATACCGTGGCACGATCCGTGTGCGCGAGGCTTTGCAGGGGTCACGCAACATTCCGGTTGTGGCGCTGCTGGATGCGATGGGGCCAGCAAGGCTGCTGACGGCGATGGACAAGGCGGGGATGCAGGCGGTGGTGCCGGGGGGGCAGCCGGGGCTGGCCGTGGCTTTGGGCGGGGTGGGTGTTTCGCTGACCGACATGGTGCAGATGTATGCGGGCATGGCGCGGGGGGGTGTCGTGCTGCCTTTGCGGTTCACGCAAGGCGAGAGCGTGGAAGGCCAGCGCATGTTGTCGGCGGTGGCGGCCTGGCAGGTGGGGGATATTCTGGCGGGGCTTGCGCCACCGCCGGGGGCACCGGCGAACCGGCTGGCCTACAAGACGGGCACCAGCTATGGGCACCGCGATGCCTGGGCGATTGGCTATGACGGGGCGCATGTGGTGGGCATCTGGATGGGCCGGGC
>JBJOQW010000201.1:0-12638 GCA_046049665.1 Pseudomonadota bacterium
GTTTTCGTCTCTTTTCACGAAGATTGTGTTCAGATCACCACTTTATTGCGCCGTGTTTGGCCAGATTGTTTTCTTAATAATGAACGCATTCACCATCACATTCTGCTTAACGCAAATATGAAGGTGTGCCGATGCAAGATCTGGATGATGGATTCGCGAACGCGGACGTGGCCCGCGCCTTGCAGACAGTTGCGGCATGGACAGCGGCTTTGCAGGGCGACGGTGACCTTGGCAGGGCAGCGGATCTGGTGCTGGCGCTGTTTTCAGCAACCTATGTCCGGCTGGACCGGATTGCCGGCGGGCCAGTACAGCGCATTTATGCCAGCAGGCGGGCTGCAGGCAGCAATGCAGATGCAGTGGTTGCGGCAGGGTTGCCGCGGCCGGGCCGGGTTCAGCAGATCAACGGCGGCAGGGGGGCGATTGTGGTTTTGGGCAGTCTGACCGGCCAGCATGACCTGTGCGAAATCGGCCTGGTACGGCCTTTGTCGGCGGCGCAGGCTGCGTTGCTGGACCTTGTGGCAGGTGAGATGGCGCGCGCCTGGGCGCGCAGGCAGCCGGGCTTGGTCACCCGTTGCATCATGCAGGCCATGCGCAGACACGCAGCCCCACAGGTTCCAACGGCGACAGCCCCCATCCTTGACTATTCCAATCCCTATGGGCTGAGCCGGTGTGAATATCGGGTGTGCAGCATGATGGGGCTGGGCATGACAGCAAGACAGATTGCGGAAACATTGCAACAGTCCGAAGCGACAGTGCGGTCGCATCAGCGGGCCATTTATGCAAAAACGGGAATGTCGGGGCAGCTTGCCTTACTGTTGCACCTGAAAGCCCACCCGACAGCACAATCGCTGATGCAGGGCTTGTCACGGATGGCGGCCTGACGGAATGGAGCCGGGCATGTTCATTGGTCTGATCGGGGCATTCCCCTTGCTGATGGCCATGGCCTATTGCGACTTGCGTCATATGGTCATTCCGAAATGGGTGTCGGCAGGACTGATCGGCATTTTTGTGATTGCGGCCCTGACAATTGTGCCTTGGGCTGAAAGTGGTATCCGGCTGGCTGTGGCTGCCGTGGTCTTTCTGTGCGGCTTTGCGGCCTTTGCCTTGCGGCTGCTGGGAGGGGGCGATGTCAAGGCGCTGTCGGCCCTGATGCTGTTGATCCCATCTGCCGCGCTGAGCCACTTCATGCTGGCATTCGCGGCCTGCCTTGTTCTTGGGGTAGGAGGCGTGCTTGTGGTGCGGCAGATATATGGGCGGGCAGATGCGCAATGGGTTTTCCTGCGGGAAAAGACCTTTCCCATGGGTATTTCCATTGCCGGCGCAGGAATGATCTTGCCGCTTGCCGCAGCGCTGTTGTAACGCGGGGGACATTCGTAGGTTCAATCGCGCTGAAAACGGCGCCGCCGCGCTGTCACGGGAAGTGGTCGCAACGAAGGGATTTTCGCGCTATAGGGTGTAGCGTGATGTGGTGGGGGCGCAGCAAGGTAAACGACGTGCAAGACAACACCCAACCGCAAGCCCACCGATTGTCCGTGGCGCCGATGATGGACTGGACTGACCGGCATTGCCGGTTTTTCCATCGGCTGATGACGCGGCGGGCGATGCTGTATACGGAAATGGTGACGGCGCCTGCAGTGATCCACGGGCCGCGCGACCGGCTGTTGGGCTATGATGTGGCCGAGCATCCGGTGGCCTTGCAACTGGGCGGGTCTGATCCGGCGGAACTGGCGCAGGCGGTGCGCTGTAGCGCACCCTACGGTTATGCCGAGATCAATCTGAATGTGGGATGCCCGTCAGACAGGGTGCAGTCGGGCTGCTTTGGCGCGGTGCTGATGGAGCGCCCGTCGCTGGTGGCAGATTGCGTGGCGGCGATGCGCGAGGCATCAAATGTGCCGGTGACGGTGAAATGCCGGATCGGGGTGGATGATCAGGTTCCGGACGTGGTTCTGCCGGATTTCATCGAAAAGGTCAGTGCGGCAGGTGTGGACCACTTTGTGATCCACGCGCGAAAGGCGTGGTTGCAGGGGCTGAGCCCGAAGGAAAACCGCGAGGTGCCGCCTTTGGATTACGCCTTGGTGGTGCAGATGAAGCAGGCGTTTCCGGCGCTGACCATCTGCATCAATGGCGGCATCACCAGTCTGGATCAGGCGCGGGGGCTGCTGGCGCAAGGGTTGGATGGGGTGATGATCGGGCGGCAGGCCTACCATGATCCGGCCACGGTGCTGATTGGGGCGGATAGGCTGTGGGGTGATGCGCACGCGCCGGATGTGTTTGCCGTGGTTGATGGCATGCGCCCCTATATCGCGCGGCATCTGGTGGCGGGTGGCAAGCTGCACCAGATCACGCGGCACATGCTGGGGTTGTTTACCGGGCGGCCCGGGGCGCGGGGCTGGCGGCGGGTTCTGTCGGAACGGGCGAACCGTGACGGGGCTGGGCTGGAAGTGCTGAATGCGGCACTGGCCGAGGTTCAGGCGCGCGCCGCCTGAGGTTGATCAGCGCCGGGGGATCAGCAAGGACAGCCCCAGTGCCAGCGCGCCGCACAGGGCAATGGCGCCTTGCATGGGCACGACTGTGCCATCCAGAAACGGCCCGGCTGCGGCGACCAGCACGCCTGCGGCAACCATCTGCATGGTGCCACCAAGGGATGAGGCAAGGCCAGCATTGGCACCGTGATCCTCGAGCGCCTGCACCTGTGCCGTGGGCAGGATCACGCCGAGAAAGATGTTGCCGACAAAGAGGGCGGCCATGGTGACGGGCAGGCTCGCCAGTCCCATCAGCCCAAGGGCAAAACCGGTGAAGGTGGCAAGGGAGAAGCCTGTGGTGGCCAGATAGATCATGCGCAGCGTGCCCATGCGGGTGGCAAGGGGGGCGGCAAACTGCGAGGCGGCGAAAAACCCGATGGCATTGGTGGCAAAGGCAAAGGAAAACTGCGTGGGGGTCAGGCCAAACTGCTGCGTGTAGACAAACGATGCGCTGGCGATAAAGACGAAGAAGCTGGCAAAGGAAAAGCCTGCCAGAAATGTCATCACCATGAAGGGCCGGTCGGCCAGAAGGGCCTTTGTGCCACGCAAGGTGGTGGTCAGGTCAAAGGTCTGGCGGTTGGCGGCGGTCAGGGTTTCGGGCAGGGCGAAATGGATCAGGCAAAAGCTGATGGCGGCGGCAATCAGCAGGGCCCAGAAGATGAGCCGCCATGACCCAAAGGTCATCAACCCGGCACCGGACAGGGGCGCAAGCATGGGTGAGATGGCAATCACGATCATGATCGTGCTCATCATGCGGGTGGCGGCGGGGCCGGTGGCGAGGTCTCGGATGACAGCGCGCAGCACGACCATGGTTGCCGCGCCGCCAAGCCCCTGGATCATGCGGCCAATCACCAGCCAGACAATGCCGGGGGCCATGGCGCAGACCAGCGTGCCGATGATGAACAGGGCAAGGCCCACGTACAGCGGCGGCTTGCGCCCGGCCTGATCGGCCCATGGACCATAGATCAATTGGGCAAGGCCGAAGGTGATGAAATAGCCGACAATTGTCCATTGTACGGCCTGCTGACTGGCCCCCAGATCGCGTCCGATTTCCGGCATGGCGGGAAGATACATGTCAATGGCAAAGGGGCCGACGGCAGCGACAAGGCCAAGAACAACGGACAAGGCCGTCAGCGAAACGGCGGGCGCGGGATGGCTGGCCATGGGTAGCCTTTCTGCGATCGGGGGGAGGGGCTGATGGGGTGGTATACCCGGACGCGGTGAATGAAAAGGCACAAGGCCTGCGCAATTCTGTGTGCTGGCCCTTTGCGGCATGCGAGGCTAGGGTGGCGCAAATTCTTGCCCGGGGACCGGAATGCCTGATTTGTCCACATTGCTGACGATGCTTGCGCTGCTTTTGGCCATCGGGGCCTTTGCCGGGGTGATTGCGGGGCTTTTGGGCGTGGGCGGGGGCATCGTGCTGGTGCCTGCATTCTTTTACGCCTTTGGTCATCTGGGCTATGGCGGCGATCAGCTGATGCAGGTGTGTCTGGGCACATCACTGGCCACGATCATCGTGACATCGGTGCGGTCAGCCATGGCGCATCATCGCAAGGGGGCGGTGGATTGGAACATTCTGCGCCGTTGGGGGCCCTATGTGGCGGTGGGGGCCTTGGCGGGGTTCTTTCTGGCGGCCTCACTGAAATCTGCCGCATTGCAGGCCATCTTTGGTGTGCTGGCGCTGATTGCGGGGCTGTACATGGCCTTCGGGCGGCCGCAGTGGCGGTTGGGTGAGGCGATGCCCGCGGGTGTGGCGCGCGGCGGGCTGGGCGGGGCCCTGGGGTTTTTCTCGGCGCTGATGGGGATTGGCGGGGGCACGTTCGGCGTGCCGATGATGACGCTGTTTTCCATGCCCATTCACCGGGCTGTGGCCACGGCGGCGGGGTTTGGCATTGTCATTGCCATACCGGCGGCCATCGGGTTTCTGACGCTGAGCGTGCCCAACGCCCCGCCGTTTTCCATCGGTGCGGTAAACCTGCCTGCTTTCGCGGTGATCATCGCCATGACATTGCTGACCACGCCTTACGGTGTGCGGCTGGCGCACCGGATGGATGCGGCACCGCTGAAGCGGGCGTTTGCGGTGTTCCTGATCCTTGTGGCGCTGAACATGCTGCGCAAGGTGGTGGGGTGGTAGGGGCAGGCTGGGCGCGGATCGGGCCCGACGCCCGCATCACCGCCTGGGCAAAGGCGGCGCTTCCGCTGGCCATGGCCGGGATTGCCGCGCAGCCGGACGGCAGGCGTTGCGGGGGCACATGGCATGTGGGGCTGGAGGCGCTGCCCAATGGCCCGGATGGTGCGCTTTCGGGCGTGGCCTTTCCGTGGGACGCACTGCCGCTGCGCCGGGTGCCATTGGAGCGCGGACAGGTGAGTGTGATCCGTCCGGGCTATCCACAGCCATGGGAGGGCGAGGACGCGGCGGCCTTTGCCTTTCGCCAAAGGCGCGATGCGGCGCATCTGGACGGGCTGTTGCCAGTTGGCGCTGCGCGGCAACGCATGATCAAAGAGCCGCATGCGTGGATTCTGGGAATCGCATTGAATGACCATGACGCGGAGGCCAGCCCCCTGACGGTGTGGGAGGGCAGCCATCTGGTGCTGGGTGCGGCCCTGCGCGCGGCCTTGGCAGATGTGCCACCAGATGCATGGGATGCAACCGACCTGACGGCGGTCTATCAATCTGCCCGCCGCCAGGTGTTTGACACCTGCCCGCGCGTGACCGTGCCCTTGCGTTTGGGCGAGGCATCACTGCTGCACCGCCTGACGCTGCACGGCATGGCGCCTTGGGTGGACGGTGCCGCAGCACCGGATGAGGGCCGCATGATTGCCTACTTCCGCCCGATGCTGCCATCGGTCGCAGCCTGGCTGGATAACAGTTTTGACCAATCGCCTATTTTTCATTTGGCAGAAGGCGAAAGCTGATCCTAAGGTAAACCAAGGCAGAGTTTGGGAGGACGATGCATGGATTTATCCGACAGCCGCGAGATCAAGGCTGATCCGGCCGATGTCTGGGCCGCTATTCTGAACCCCGAGGTACTTAAAGCCTGCGTGCCGGGCTGCGAAAGCATGACCGGTTCGGTGGCTGACGGGTTTGAAGCCGTGGTGGTGCAGAAGGTGGGGCCGGTGTCGGCACGCTTTACCGGCGTTGTGCAGATCAGCGATATCGTGGAAGGCCGATCACTGAAAATTAGCGGTGAGGGCAAGGGCGGGCCTGCGGGCTTTGCCAAGGGTGGCGCGGATGTGACGCTGGAACCCATTGACGGGGGCAGCACGCGGCTGACCTATGATGTGAAGGCGAATGTCGGCGGCAAGATCGCCCAGCTTGGCAGCCGGATCATTGATGGCTTTGCCAAGAAGATGGCAGATGAATTCTTCACGCGCTTTCAGGACGCCGTGGAAGGGCCTGATTCTGATGAAGAAATCGCTGAAGAGACGACCGAGAAAAAGAAGGGCTGGTTCAAGCGGCTGATCGGCTGACCAGCCTGAATTGATGATGGGCGACCCAAGGCACTTAAAGACGACCCAGGGAGGAAGACGATGACGAAAATCACGATGACCGTGAACGGCAAGTCCGTTTCGGGCGAAGTGGAAGGCCGCACGCTGCTGTCAGGCTTTCTGCGCGAGGAACTGGGGCTGCGCGGCACCCATATCGGCTGCGATACATCACAATGCGGGGCCTGTGCGGTGCATCTGGACGGCCAGTTGGTGAAAAGCTGTACGGTGCTGGCGATGGATGCGGCGGGGGCTTCGGTCACGTCGATCGAAGGCATGCAGAACGCGGATGGCAGCCTTTCGGTCATTCAGGCGGCGTTTCAGGAACATCACGGGCTGCAATGCGGCTTTTGCACGCCGGGCATGGTGATGGCTGCGGCAGCACTGCTGAAGGTGAACCCGAAGCCGACCGAGGCCGATGTGCGCCACCATCTGGAAGGCAATATCTGCCGCTGCACGGGGTATCATAACATCGTCAAGGCGGTGCTGGCGGCCAGCGGGCAGGATGTTTCTGCCATTGCTGCCGAATAACGCGTGATTTCAATGAATTGGCGGGCGTCATTCACGCATCGCATTAACAACGGGAGTTGAACATGCCCAAAGATGGCATCGGCGCCAGCACGGTTCGGCGCGAAGACGTCCGGTTTCTGACCGGGAAAGGCCGCTACACGGCGGATATCAACCTGCGGCACCAGACCTATGCAGTGTTCTGCCGGTCTGACGTGGCACATGGGCGCATCAACGGGATTGATACCGCTGCAGCCATGGCCATGCCGGGTGTGCTGGCCGTGATGACGGGGGCAGATTTTGCGGCCATGGGCGGCAATCCGGCGGGCTGGCACATTCCCAGCCGTGATGGTTCTGCCATGCGCGAACCCAAGCGCCCGGTGCTGGCGCATGGCAAGGTGCGCCATGTGGGCGATGCCTATGCGATTGTCGTGGCCGAAACGCTGGAGCAGGCCAAGGATGCGGCGGCTGCGGTGAATGCGGATATTTCGGAACTGGACCCGATCATCGACATGGCGGCAGCCGTGGCCAATCCCGGCCACCGGGTGCATGATGAAATTGACGGCAATCTGGCCTTTGACTGGGGCTGGATCGAAGATAACCGGGCGGCGGTGGACGCGGCCTTTGCGGCAGCCCCGCATGTGACAACGCTGGAGTTGGTGAACAACCGTCTGGCCCCCAATGCCATGGAAACGCGCGCCTCGATTGGTGACTATGATCCGGGCACGGGCGATTACAAGCTCTACACCACCAGCCAGAACCCGCACCTGAGCCGCCTTTTGATCAGCGCCTTTGTGATGGGCATCCCCGAAAACAAGCTAACGGTTGTGGCCCCCGATGTGGGCGGCGGCTTTGGGTCGAAAATCTATCACTACGGCGAAGAGGCGGCGGTGCTCGCGGCATCCAAGGCGCTTGAACGCCCGGTGAAATGGGTGGCAGACCGGTCGGAAGCGTTCCTGTCAGATGCGCATGGGCGCGACCATGTGACGAAGATACAGCTGGCGCTGGACAAGCAGGGCAACTTCCTTGCGCTGCGCACGGAAACCTTGGCGAATGTGGGCGCGTATCTGTCCAACTTCTCGACCGCGACGCCGACCTTCCTGCATGGCACGCTGATGGCAGGGCCCTACAAGACCCCGCTTGTCTATGTGAACGTGAAGGCCGTGTTCACCAACACGGCGCCAGTTGACGCATACCGTGGGGCAGGGCGGCCAGAGGCGACCTATTCGATTGAGCGGGTGGTCGACAAGGCGGCGCAGGAACTGGGGATTGACCCGCTGGAAATCCGCCGCAAGAACTTTATCCAGCCCGATCAATACCCTTACACAACGCCGGTTGGCCTGGTCTATGACACGGGCAACTATAACGCGACCTTGGACAAGATGATTGCGCTTGGCGATATCGCGGGGTTTGAGGCGCGCGCAGCGGCATCAAAGGCCAAGGGCAAACTGCGCGGGATTGGTTATTCCACGTGGATCGAGGCTTGCGGCATTGCGCCATCCAACCTTGTGGGTGTGCTGGGCGCGCGGGTGGGGCTGTATGATGCGGCCACGGTTCGGGTGAATGCGACGGGCAACATTTCGGTGATGACGGGCGCGCACAGCCACGGGCAGGGGCATGAAACGGTGTTCCCGCAGATTGTGGCGGATATGCTGGGTGTGCCTGCATCAAGCGTGGATATCGTGCATGGCGATACATCGAAAATCCCGTTCGGGATGGGGTCTTATGGCAGCCGCTCGCTGGCTGTGTGCGGCACGGCCATTACAAAGGCAGTGGACAAGATCGTAGCCAAGGGCAAGAAGATTGCCGCGCATATGCTGGAGGCTGCCGAAGGCGATATCGAGTTCAAGGATGGCAAGTTTTCCGTAGCAGGCACGGACAAAGCCAAAACCTTTGGCGAGATCGCCTTCAGCGCTTACGTGCCGCATAACTACCCCTTGGAAACGCTGGAACCGGGGTTGGAGGAAACGGCGTTTTACGATCCGGCGAACTTTACCTACCCGGCGGGCGCCTATGCCTGCGAGGTGGAGGTAGACCCGGAAACGGGCAAGGTGACGGTGGAAAGCTTTACCTGCGCCGATGACTTTGGCAATGTGATCAACCCGTTGATCGTGCAGGGCCAGGTGCACGGCGGGGTGGCGCAGGGGATTGGTCAGGCGCTGCTGGAGAATGTAACCTATGACAACAACGGGCAGCTGTTGTCGGGGTCCTACATGGATTACGCGATGCCGCGCGCGGATGATCTGCCGTTCTACACGGTGGATCATTCCTGCAACACGCCCTGCACGCATAACCCGTTGGGTGTGAAAGGCTGTGGTGAGGCGGGGGCAATTGGCAGCCCGCCTGCGGTGGTGAATGCCGTGGTCAATGCGCTGCAGCGCGTGGGCCACAAGAATGTGACGCATATCGAAATGCCCGTGACGCCATCACGCGTCTGGGCGGCGATGAACAGCTAAGGGGGCAGGGATCATGCATAACTTTGACTTTGTGAAACCGGCAACCGTGGCAGATGCGGTCAAGGCGATGGCGGCCGATGGGGCGCAGGCGCTGTCAGGCGGGCAGACGCTGCTTCCCACCATGAAGGCGCGGCTGGCGCAGCCATCGGTGATTGTGTCGCTGACGGGCATTGCCGAAATCAAGGGCGTTTGTGCCGTTGATGGCGGTGTGTCGGTGGGAGCAGCGACACCGCATGCGGTGGTGGCGGCTGAGGCGGGCAAGTACTATCCTGCCCTGGCCAAGCTGGCGGGCGGCATTGGCGACCCGGCGGTACGTAACCGGGGCACGCTGGGCGGCAGCCTTGCCAACAATGATCCGGCGGCGTGTTATCCGTCAGCCGTGCTGGCATCGGCGGCGGTGGTGCATACGAACAAGCGCAAGATCGCGGCGGATGACTACTTTCAGGGCATGTTCAGCACGGCCTTGGAGGAGGGTGAGATCATCACCTCTGTCACCTTCGCCATTCCGGAAAAGGCGGCTTACGTCAAGTTTGACCAGCCCGCCAGCCGCTTTGCGCTGACGGCCGTGTTTGTGGCCAAACATGCCAGCGGCGTGCGGGTGGCGGTGACGGGGGCATCCAACAATGGCGTGTTTCGCTGGGCCGAGGCGGAGGCAGCGCTGAATGCGAACTTTGCAGCAAGTGCGCTGGAGGGGCTGCACGTATCGGACAAGGACATGATCAGTGACCTGCATGGATCGGCGGCTTATCGCGCCAATCTGGTGAAAGTGCTGACAAAGCGCGCGGTTGCAGCGGCGCATTAGGCCTGACCGGATCAATCGCAATGGCTATGGGGGGCAAGGTGCCCCCCGTTTTCGTTTTGTGACATGTGTCACAAAATCGTGCCGCTGGTACGTTTATGCTGCAAAGCGCTAGGGGGTTGCCAGCCGGTAAACGCCATATATAGTCACGCTGAAGAACGGGCCTGTGCCCAGGCAAGTTATCCGGGCATGTGGACCGCGTTCATGGAACGGAAGGTGCATGTTGATGGACGGCGACTTCAGGACCCAATTCGTACGCGACCCTGCGGCGCTGAAGCATTTTCCGGCGCTGGTGCTGAATGCCGATTATCGCCCGCTGTCCTATTATCCCTTGTCTCTGTGGCCCTGGCAGGAGGCGGTGAAGGCGGCCTATCTGGACCGCGTGGACATCGTGGCGGAATACGAACAGACGGTGCGCAGTCAGCGGGCAGAGTTCCGGATCCCGTCGGTGGTGGTGCTGAAAGACTATGTGCGGCCGCAAAAGAAGGTGGCCTTTACGCGTTTCAATCTGTTTTTGCGCGACAGCTTTTGCTGCCAGTATTGCGGGGCCAAGGGCGATCTGACGTTTGACCATGTGGTGCCGCGGTCGCGCGGTGGCAAAACAACATGGGAGAACGTGGTGGCGGCCTGCAGCCCATGCAATCTGCGCAAGGGCTCACGCTCGCTCAAGCAGGCGGGGATGGGGTTGAACCGTATTCCGCGCGCGCCAACGGCGGAAGAGATGCAGGCCTATGGCAGGCGTTTCCCGCCGAATTACCTGCACGAAAGCTGGATGGATTTCCTGTACTGGGATGCCGAGCTGGACGCCTGACGCGGTCACCGGAATTTTCGAAAATTCCGGGCCGATTTTTTCGAAAAAATCGGGTCTTATCCTGTGCGTCCTGCGCGCCCGCCCCGGCGTTTGGTCAGGTTTGCGGCGCGTGCGGGCAGTTCGGCCATCAGTTCTGCGCGCGCTTCATGCGTCAGGCGCGACCAGACGGTGATTTCATCAATGCTGCGGTAGCAGCCGATGCAGATGCGCGCCTCGGGGTGGACGACGCAAAGCTTGACGCATGGCGATTGCACTTCATCGCGCGCCCAGATCTCATCGTCTTTCATTCACTGCCCTTCAGATGTTGCATGCGGTCAAGTGCGCCCTGCAAGATATAGCTTGCAGCCACGGCATCAATCACCTCTTTCCGACGCTTTCGTGACGCATCCGCCTCCAAGAGTGCCCTTTCTGCCGCAACTGTGGACAGGCGTTCATCCCAGAAGGTGATGGGCAGTGCTGTCAGGCGTTCCAGATTCCGCGCAAAGGCCTGGGTTGCCTGCACGCGGGGGCCGATTGAGCCGTCCATGTTCAGGGGCAGGCCAAGGATGATTCCTTCCGCGCCGCGCGCGGCAAGCAGGGCCAGCAGGGCGGTGGCATCAGCGGTGAATTTCACGCGGCGGATGGTTTCAACAGGGGTGGCCACAACGCGGCGCAGGTCAGACAGGGCCACGCCAATGGTCTTGTCGCCAAGGTCAAGCCCGGCGACGGCGCGGTTGGGGGGAAGGATAGCGGCGAAATCTGGCAGGCTTGTATAGATCATGGGGCCGTGACCGCGCGGATCAGGGCCATGGCTTCTTCGCTGTCACCAAAGACTTGCATGGCCTCGGCGCGAATGGTCTCGGCGCGTTCAACCTGCCCCAGCACCAAGAGCGAGCGGATCAGCTGCGCCCAGTCTTCTGGCGGGCCGCCGTCGGTGGCAAGGCGTGCGGATAGCCGGGCGACCATGGCTTCGGGCGTCAGCCCTTCCAGCATCGGCAGTTCAACCTCGACCCCGGCCCGCGCGGCCATATCGGGCATCTGGGCGCGCAGGGCTGCCATCCATGGCGCATCGGCAGGGCCATCAAGCAATGGGCGCCACATGCGAAAGCCAAGGTCATAGCGGCCGTTCTGCCCCATCATCAGCCCGGCGTAATAGCGCGCGGTGGCGTTGGCGGCATCCAGTTGCAGGGCCTGTGTCAGCACATCTTCGGCCTGCGGCGAAACATATCCCCCCGCCAGCGCAATCATCATTTCGGCAAGATCGGCATGATCCTGCGCGGTGACGGCTGCACCTTTCGCGGCAATCAGCGCTGTCTGCGCGTCAAGCGCTGCGCGAAAATTCCCAAGGCTCGCCTCATTGCGTGCCAGCAGGGCAAGCCCTGTCAGATCATCGGGCCGCTCAGCAACGGCGGTGCGCAGGCGTTGCATCAGGGCTGCGAAATCTGCATCCGGTGTCAAGGGCGCGGGCAGGGTGACCTGCGCTTCAGCTGTGTCCTGATCAGGGCGCGCGTCGCGCCGCGCTTCGGCTTCGGCAATGCGGCTGGTAAGCGGAATGTCCGGGTAGGACGGGGCACCCAGCCACATATACCCGGCAATGGCAGCACCCAACACCACCAGCACCAGGCCGCCCAATAAGGCGCGGTCATCGCCCCGCGCCACGGGTTGCACCTGCGCCTTGTCGGCCTCAAGCAGGCGGCGCGAGATTTCAAGCCGCAAGCGGTCTGCTTCTGCGGCCTGCAGCGTGCCGCGCGCCAGGTCACGGTCAATCTCGGCCAATTGTGCGCGGTAAAGCGCAACCGCACCCGGTGATTGCTGATCGCGCAAGGGGCGCGCACGCAGGATCAGCAGCGCTGCGCCTGCAACCATCGCCCCCGCCACCAGCCAGAATTGCCACATGTCCATCATGGCATTCATCTAGTGGCTTTTGCGCGCAAGCAAAACCCCCGCATCGCTGCGTCGTTCACCGACATTGCAATGTCCCTTTTGTCCCATTGTACCTGCGGGGAAGCGGGCTATACCAGCCACGACGTTGCCGAAAGGACCCCGCCCATGAAACGCTATTCCGTCTTTGCCATCGC
>JBJOQW010000202.1:0-3984 GCA_046049665.1 Pseudomonadota bacterium
CCGAAATCGTCCTGCGGCAAAGGCAGCCCAAGATATTGCAGCGAGGCCATCGCCCGAACCGAGCCTATGGCCTCGACATAGGCGGTGTCTTCGTCCATCGCGCCGCCAGCCCGGATGGCGCGAGCCATTTCCTTGAAGTTGTCACCCCGGTCTGATGTGTTGGCAGTGTGCAGCGTTTGCTTGTCTGATCCAGAACAAGCCGAGGTGCCGCCCCATGCGCTTTGGCTGATCACTACAACATCGGTGCCGCGCCGCTTCAACTCTACTGCCGCGCGCAGCCCTGCGGCACCGCTGCCCACAATAACCGTGCCACAGGCATGAACCGGCACACGGTGACCTCGCACCATGATCGAGGACGCAATCTCAGGTTCAGGCGCAAGTCGGGGCATGTCCACATCGGTCAGTGCGTTCAGGATGTCTTGTGAAACAGTGTCAGACATAGGTCATGCCCCCCTTGCCGTCAGGCGATTGAAACCCAACGCCCGAGGCGGGAGGATTCCATGCAGGCGTCAACAATCTGGCAGATGTGATGTCCAGCCTCAAAGGTCGGCCACATCTGTTGACCGGTGGTTATCGAACGGATCACTTCTGCCGCCTCGATGATTTTGGTCTCATTATAGCCAAGCGCAAAATTCGGCAGCGGCAGGAAGGCGCGGAAGGTTTCATTCTCGGGGCCGACATCAATTTCGCGAAACCCCCTGCGGCCATTGGCATCATCATTACTGTAAAACCGCAGACGGTTCACCTCGTCATAGGTGTAAGACAGGCTGCCTTTGGTGCCGTAAACCTCATAGGTTTGCATGAACTTGCGACCTGTCGCGACGCGACTGAAATCGACCAACCCACGGGCACCATTGGCGAATTTGCACAAGATATTGGTGCCATCCGGATTGGTCACATCCGACCATCGCTCAGCGCCCGTCAGGGTGGCCTGTTCGCCATAGCCCAGCCCGGAAACCACAGGGCGGCGCGGCGTTACAATAAAGTTGTCCGCGATCAGTTCGCTGACCCGGCCTACCAGAAAATCCATGAAACTGAACACATGCGTGCCCGTATCGCCCACGATGCCAGTCGGGGCCAGATTGCCATCGGCGCGCCACATGAACGGGGCAAGCGGGTCGCCGTATATGTCGACATGCTGGCAGGCCTTGAACAATTTGATCTCGCCAATCTCGCCGGCCGTGATGATCTGACGTGCCAGATCATGCACCGGATTGCGCGGAAAGGCATGACCAACGCGGGTGATCAGGCCCTTTGCGGCTGCAATATCCGCCAGTTCGCGGGCTTGGACCGCAGTGTCTGCCAACGGCTTTTCGCAATAGACATGCTTGCCAGCCAATAGGGCGGCCTTTGCCACCTCATAATGCAGACTGTCGGGCAGACAGATGTCGATCAAGTCAACCTCAGAGTCCTGAA
This sequence comes from Pseudomonadota bacterium, assembly GCA_046049665.1. Lineage (GTDB taxonomy): Bacteria > Pseudomonadota > Alphaproteobacteria > Rhodobacterales > Rhodobacteraceae > JAAFHS01. The sequence goes on from JBJOQW010000202.1 coordinate 1,417, forward strand.
CCGCCTCCCGCCACGACTGCAGAATCTTTGCGCCCGGAGCGCGAAAGCCCAGTTCAGCGGCAGCTTTGGGATTATCCTCGACCAAGGCGATCACTTTGGCTGTTCCGCCTGAGGTGCCCATGAAGTGCGGAAAGGTCTGATAGGCCATGGTGTGAACCTTGCCCATCCAGCCCGACGCGCCCAGAACCGCAACTCTGACTTCCGCCATTTCGGCCTCTCCAAACTGAAATGCCCCTCACTGAACATGTCTCGTCTTGGCTTGAGCGAAGTTTGACATGTGCATATGGAACGTTCCATTTTTACTACTGTAACGTTCCAAAATTGTCAAGAGAATGAAGTTCAATCTGATGGCCAAGTCAGAAGTCGTCGGCTTCTCCTAAAGGCACTCTTCATAATGTGCCAAGCGTACGATGCTTGTTGATTGCGCCGACTGATCGAAAACATCCGTCTGGTTATAGTGAACCACAATCTTGTTTTCACATGGTGCAAGGATGCACGCACACCCGAAGCGGTGATGACCCATCCCATAAGTCCGATCATGTTGTCTTACCGGACGTTTCACCCCGAAGTCCGGTTCAAGAACCTGTCGGCAGAGCACCGCATCAGCCTTGAAAAAGGCGAGGCCGATATTGCCTTTCGCGCGACCGATGGCGATTTGGGCGGAAACACGCTGATTTCGCTGCGCCTGCCCAGCATCACATGCCTGCAGGCCTGAAAGACCGGGTCACAGGCCAAAGCTGGCATCGGCTGCTGGATCACTGACTGCAACCACCGGCGAGTCCATGGCGGACAAACGTCCGCCGTGGTCTACCACAACGCAACCCAAACCGATTAGCGGGTGGGTTGCAATGCGTTCAAGCGTGACCGACAGGTCGGGATCCGTATCCTGCCCCGGCAGAAGGAGCAGAGTGGGCGCTGTCCAACCCGCTGATCACGCCCCGCTTGCCGCCTGCAAGATCAAGCCGGGGCGGATTGGTCAGACCGTTTGTTGAAACAAGGTCACGCGGGTTGTCGGCTTGAGCCCGGAAAATGCGACTGATTTTTTGTGCAGACCACCGGGAAAACTTCAACTGGATTAGCATTGCCTTAATCCAGTGTTCTTAACACGGCTCCCTGAAGCTCACATCATGCCAAACTGCAGCACGCGTTTCCCGGAGGAATGCTTTCAATGTGGAAAATCGGGTCCATCTCCCTGAAGTACAAACTACCGCTTATCATTGTCGGCTTCAGCCTGATATCGAGTGTGATTTTGCAATTCGCGGTCTACCAAGCCTACAAGGAACGCTCTATCGCTGGAATAGAAAGTGAGTTCAATTCTGTCGCAACTGCGCGGCGTGAAATGATGCTTGAATGGTTTGACACTCTTTCAACGGAAGTTCGGCTTCAGGCCTCCGCTCCGGGTACAATTGACGCCGTTGTTGAACTGGGATCGGCCTACCGCGCACTGCGCGACGATGCGACGTCTGTCTTGCAAGACGCCTATATCACCAACAACCCGAAACCTGCCGGTGAACGCCAGAACCTGAAGCGCGCTCCAGAGGATACGCAGTATAACATCGCCCATGGCGAATATCACCCCTATTTCTTGGACGTACAGCAGCAGCTTGGGCTTTACGATGTCTTTCTCTTCGATCACCAGGGGTCTGTGGTCTATTCGGTTTTCAAAGAGGATGATTTTGCTCAAAACTTCATCTCGGGCCCCTATGCGGACTCCGGGCTTGGTGAAGCTTGGAAACTGGCAGGTGGCCTCGCCAAAGGGGAGGTGCGGATGGTTGATATTGCACCCTATGCGCCCAGCAACGGCGCGCCTGCCAGCTTCATCATTTCTCCTGTGGTCTCACCGGATGGCCGCGTGTTGGGTGCGCTTGCCTTTCAGGTTCCACTTGAAGCCATGCAAGCCCAGATTGACCTAGCGAATGGCCTTGGTGAAACGGGCGATGTGTTTCTGGTCGGATCAGACATGAGAATGCGCAGTCATTCACGCTTTGAGGGCCGGTTCGAGGTTCTGGATACTGCGGCACCTTCGCCGCATATCGATGCCCTGTTTGGCGGAACTGAAGGCTTTTTTGCAAATACAAAACTGCAGGATGGTGAAGACGGTTTTGCATATGTCTTGAAGGTACAGGGGCCAGGCGTCGATTGGGGCATCGTGCTTGAACGTGATACCCATGAGGTTCTGGCACCCTTGCGTTCATTCCTGATCAGAATGGTCATGATCCTTGCTGTTGTGTCAGCGGTGGTTCTTGCACTTGGAATCCTGATTGCGCGATCCATCACAAATCCGATTGTACGGCTGAGCGATACTGTCCAATCGATTTCAGCAGGAAGTCTGTCGATCACGGTGGCCGAAGCTGCGCGACAGGATGAACTGGGGCTGATTGGCAAGGCGCTGGAAGGCTTGCGTGAGAAACTGCTTTTTGCCGAAACATTGAAAGCCGAACGCGAAGAGCGCCAGGCCGAGCAGCAGCGTGTTGTTCAGGCGCTGAGTGATGGTTTGCAGCAGCTTGCGGCGGGTGATCTGACCCAGGCGCTGCGCACGCCTTTTGACGCCGAATACGAAGCGTTGCG
>JBJOQW010000203.1:0-36508 GCA_046049665.1 Pseudomonadota bacterium
CGAGGTCGGCTTCAGTATAAGTTGCACGGTCTAGCCAAGCGGAACTTATGTCAACTCCCCATCGGGGGTATCGGGTGCGGTGACATGTCCGCCTTTTGGCCAAAAGGGAGTTGATTGCCGCTGCGAATTGATCGGGCATTTTCACCGGGATCTGATCCGGCCAGTTGCCATGTCCGGCGTGTCATGATGCCGCCAATGCGGCTGTTAGCCTTCATCCTTGCGGTTCGGACGAAAGGCGCCTGCGCTATCGTGCGAGCTTGATGTCCTGCGCCGCCGCCCATGCGGCAATATCCTGACGCCGCAAGGCTGCGGCCATCAATGCGGGAAACTGATCGGGCGTGCAGGCAAAGACCGGCACACCAAGGGCGGCGAAAGCCTCGGCGTTGTTCGGGTCATAGCCGGGGCGTCCGGTATCTGTCAGCGCCAGAAGCGCAATCACGTTCACGCCCATGCCCACCAGCCGGGCGATGCGCCCCAGAAGCTCGGCCGCATTGCCGCCTTCATAAAGGTCAGAGATCAGGATCAGATGGGTTTTCGATGGCCGCTCGATCCGGTCCTCGCAATAGGCGATGGCACGGTTGATGTCTGTGCCGCCGCCAAGCTGGACGCCGAACAGCACTTGCACCGGGTCGGCAAGGTCTTCGGTCAGGTCGACAATGGCGGTGTCAAAGCAGACAAGCTTGGTCTTGACCGCCGGGATCGAGGCCATCACGGCGGCGAAGATCGAGGAATAGACCACCGAGGTCGCCATCGACCCCGACTGATCAACACACAAGACCACCTCGTCCAGATCAGCCAGCCGCCGTTGCCGCCGCTGAAAGCCCACCAGCCGTTCGGGGATCACGGTCTGCAGATCGGGTTGATAGTGGTTCAGGTTGGCGCGGATGGTGCGGGGCCAGTCGATATCGGCAAAGCGGGGGCGGTTGGTGCGCTGGCTGCGGTCAAGGGCACCGCGCACGGCCTCGGCGGTGCGTTGTTCCAGCCGTTTCATAAGGTCGGCCACGACCTTTGCAATGACAAGTCGCGCTGTTTCAATTGTCTTGTCCGGCATCACCTTGCGCAGGGAAATCAGGTCGGCCACCAGATGCACATCGGCCTCGACCGTGGCGAGGAACTCGGGCTGCAGCAGCATCTGGCGCAGACCCTTGCGATCAAAGGCATCTTTCTGGATCACCTGCACGACGGGTGCGGGAAAGAATTCGCGGATGTCGCCCAGCCAGCGCGCAACGCGGGGGGCCGAGCCGCCAAGACCAGCCGACTTGGGCTTTTCATCATCATAGAGGGCATCAAGGGCAAGGCTCATCCGGCGGTCGGTGTCGGACAGCCCCTCCTCATCCCCGCCAAGCGCCAGTGCCCAGCGGCGTCTGCGTTCGGTCATGGATAGCCTCCACCGGTCAGGATGCGGGTCAGGGTGGCCAGATGCGCCGCCCATGCGGGGTGGTCGGTGTCGGCGGTCACCGGGGCGGAGCGCGGGCCAGAGAGGGCGGCCTGCATCAGCATCTGCCGTTCGGTGCGGGCGAGTTCGGAAAAGACCCGGCGGAACAGCGGCAATGCGGCGACAAAATCTGCCTCGTCAAGGCCCTGCATCCAGCCGTCCACCGCTGCGCGCAGGGCCGCGTCGTGGATCAGGCGCTGGCTGGCCCCGGCGAAGAAGCCTTCGAAATAAGCGGCGGCTTCGGCAACCGGAGTGCCAAGCGACAGGGCAAGGGCGATGCGGTCGGCGACATCCCCGGGCGTTAGCCGGGCAGTTTCATAGAGCAGTCGGGTGGCGCAACCGGCCAGTTGGCGCGCGGTCTGCGGGGCCTCAGAGAGGGTGGCAAGGGCGCTTGTCCAGGCCTCGCGCACGGCGTCGGGGAATTCTGCCAGCAGCACGGCGCGGTGGGCGGCGCTGACGGCCTGCGACAGTGCGGCGGCGGTTGCCGTATCAAGGTTGCGCCCGGCATAGGGAAGTGCCACGGCAGCCTGAAGGGTGATGCGTTCGGCAAGGGCGGCAAGTGGCGCGCGGTCAATCTCGCGCGCGGTGCCGTAACGCAGCGTATCGACCAGCGCGGGCAGGGCCGCCAGCAGCGCTGCGGCGTCATCGGTGCGGGCGGCCAACGTGTCCAGCAGTGCGATGCCCGCCTCGGCTGCCTTCGGCAGATCGGCGGTCAGCGCACGTTCCACTGCACCCGCCAGATCGGCCAAGGTGGCGGCCTTGCCCATGGCATCCGTCAACAGGGCCGAGGCGGCGGCCTCGATCGTTGGCCCCCAGACCAGGTTGTCAACCAAGGCCACGGCCAGTTCCGGCTCCCAGGCCAGCAGCCACTTTTCGCGGAAGGTGCCGCGGCTGCGCCCGGCATCGGTGATCCGGCCCCAGTTCACGCCCAGTATGGCCAGCCGGTGCAAAAGCTGCGAACGGGCCGTGCCCGCCTCAGACCGCAGGTCTATGGGCAGTTCGCGCGGCAGGGCTTCGGGTTTCAGCCGGGTGGCCTTTTGCTGACGCTCCAGATCATCCAGCAGGGGCGCAAGAGGCAGGTCGGGCGGGATGGTGCCTACATCGCCGCCCAGAAGCAGTTCGGCTTCGATAATGGACCACAGTTCCGGCGTGCCGCCCATCAGACAGGCGACCGAGGCTTCGCGCAGCTCTTCGAACCCCGGTGTGGGGCGGTCGCGCAGGGCCGCAAGCGTGACAGCCAGACGCTGCACCTCGATCAGGCTGGCGGTCGAGACGAGGTGCCCTTCGTCGCGCAGCGCAGCGCCGATCCGGGCAACCCAATGGACCTGCGCGCCCTGGCCCGCCCCCTGATCCCACAGGTGCCGGTACCAGCCGGGTGCGGGAACGCCTGCCCCATAGCCGGAATGGCGCGACAGCCGGCGCGTGGTCCATGGCACCCAAGTGGCGCGGGTCTTGACGCGCGGCAGGCCTTTCAGCGCCTCTCGATCTGCCGCCTTTGTCTGTGGTGCTTGCAGTGCGGGCACATGCCAGGCCCCGCAGACCACGGCGACCGGGCCTTCGCCTTTGGCCGCCTCGGCGATGGCCAGCCGCATCTGCGCCTCACGCGCAATGTCGTCACCCATCGCGGGCTGGCCTTCGCGCAAGGCGGCCATTGCAGAGGCGACGGCGGCAAAGACATCGGCCCCATCCCCGCCCACTTCGAACAGGTCATTCCACCAGCTTTCCGGGTCAGCATGGCCGGCGGCCTGGGCAAGATCGGCGATCGGATCGCTGCGCAGGATGGTGGCATCTGCCTCGCGGGCAAGGGTTGTGGATGCAGGCAGGTCGATGAACTGCAACGCTGCCCCGTGCGCCACGGCCCAGCGAATGGCCTGAAATTCGGGTGAGTAGGTTTCGAACGGCCAGAAAGAGGCGCGGGCGGGGTCATCTTCGGCATAGGCAAGCAGTGCAAGCGGCGGGCGGGCCAAGGGATGCACCAGCGCGGGCATCAGGTCTGACAGATCAGAGGGGCCCTCGATCAGCACCTGTCTTGGCTGCAACAGGTCCAGCGCCTGCACAAGGCGGCGGGCCGATCCGGGCCCATGGTGGCGAATGCCGAAATAGGCGACCTCGGCCATTACAGAAGGTCAGTCAGCGCCGTGTAATAGGCGGCATAGTCGCGGCGTTTCTTCAAGACACCTTCCAGATATTCCTCAAGCACCAGCTTGTCCTGCACCGGATCCTTGACGATGGCCCCCAGCAGGGTGGGCGCCAGCGCCTCGGCATCCAGCGCGCCATCCATGAACCATGCGGCTTGGCTGAGGCCGCCCACCATCACCGCAATCGCCTCGGCCGTGGAGAGCGACCCCGATGGCACCTTGAGCGCGGTCTTTCCATCCAGCGTCTTGCCGTCGCGAAGCTCGCGGAAGATCGTGACAATCCGCTCGACCTCGGCTGCTGCACCTTTGGGTACCGGCAAGGAAAGCCCGCCGCCCATCTCGCCCACACGGCGGGTGACGATAGCGACCTCTTCGTCGATGTCAGTTGGCAGGGGCAACACGACCACGTTGAACCGCCGTTTCAGTGCGGATGACAGCTCGTTCACCCCCTTGTCGCGGTTGTTGGCCGTGGCGATGATATTGAAGCCGCGCTTGGCGTAGACGGCGCTGTTCAGTTCGGGCACTGGCATCATCTTTTCGGACAGGACGGTGATCAACGTGTCCTGCACATCGGACCCCATGCGCGTCAGTTCTTCCAGACGGCAGAGCTTGCCCTGATCCATCGCGCGGTAAAGCGGTGTGGGCACCAGCGCATCGGGTGACGGGCCCTTGGCCAAAAGCTGCGCATAGTTCCAGCCATAGCGGATCTGGTTTTCATCGGTGCCGGACGTGCATTGCACGACCATCGTGCTGTCGCCCGCAATGCCTGCGGCCAGATGTTCGGACACCCATGATTTCGCCGTGCCCGGAACGCCCAGCAACAAAAGCGCGCGGTCTGTGGCCAAGGTTGCCACGGCTGTTTCGATCAGCCTGCGCGAGCCGACATATTTGGGCGAAATGACGGTGCCATCAGCCGCCTTGCCGCCAAGGACATAAGTGACCACGGCCTTGGGCGACAGGACCCAGCCTTCGGGCCGCTCGGCGCGGTCAGCGGCCTTCAGGGCGGCAAGTTCATGGGCGAAAACCTGTTCGGCAGGCGGGCGCTGGATTTCGGACATTCAGGAACCTTTCAACGCGGCATTGAGATTGAGGCGGTCAAGCATCGGGTCGGCGGGATGCACACCTGCCGCCGTGACGGTTTGCAGAACAAGGTTGGCGTCGCTGGCGGTCAGCAACAGGCCAAGGATGGACAGGATATTGGCCAGCCGCTGCGTATCGGCCCGCGCGGCTGCGGCCTTTTCGGGGGCAGTCTCGCGCGAGAGCCTGACAAGCCCTTCCAGCGCCTTGCGCTGCGCCGTAAGCGCCGCTGATACCGGGGCAGATAGGGCAGCGCCCATCAACGTCAGAACATCTGTGCAGGCGGCAAGGCCGGATTGCACGATCAGCCAAAGGCAGGCGGACTCTTGGTCGGCCAAGGTCAGGCGCGCGAAAAGCTGCGGCAGACAAGTCCGGGCGATGTCCGGATCAGCCATCAGCTTTTGCCAGTAGGCGGCAACTTCGGTGTCTGTGGCCGTGCGCGCGATCATGGCGGAAAGCGCGTATTGCACCTGTTGCGGCACCTTGTCCGGCTGCCAAAGCGCGACAAACTCGGACGCGCCAAGACCCAGCGCCTGGGCAAGGCCTGGCAAGCTGATCTCGGGCAGGGTCTGGACCAGTGATCGCAGTTGCCCTTCCTTGGCCTTTGCGATCAGGCGCAAAACCTTTCGCCGCCGGATCAGCCCTTCGGTGGCAAGTTCAAACATTGCGGCGGCCTCGGCGGCAAGGGGATCAGCATCCGATTGGCCCAGTCGCGCCAGCAAATGGACGGCGGCCTTGCGCACCTTATCTGAACGGTCACTGGCCAGGCCGTGCAGAAACGCCGCGTCATCGGAGGTCAGGCCCTTTGCCAGCGCCTCGACCAAGGCAAGCCGCTCTTCCGCAGGACAGGGGGCAAGATGGTCGGACAACAGCGCAAGTGCTGCAACCGGGTCCGCCTGCCGCAAGGCTGCAAACTGCACCAGACGCTCGGCGCGGGTCAGGTCAAGCCAAGTCTCGGACGACAGTCGCGCGACCGGGCCGGTCTGGCCCGCAGCCCAGGCTTGCAGCGGGCGATAGACGGCAGGCAGGTCGGCATTTGGTGGGGGCATCCAGTCTGCCGGATGCAGGACATGGCCGCGCCTGGCGGCAAAGATTGCCAGCCACAGCGGCGCGCGATCAGACTTGTCCAGCAAGAGCCTGCGCACAAGGGGGCGCAAGGCATTTGGCAGGAATGGCATGGACAGCACCGGGAGGTCTGGCCGCAGGTTCAGAACCGGGGGCTGCGGCGGCTGCACAAACCGCTGATACTGGCCTGCCACGGCCAGAAGGCGCAGGTCGGCCTCGGCGGCAGACGCGCCTGCCAGCAACGGATGATTCGCCACCACACCCTCGCCGCCGATCATCCAGCGGGAGCGGGCGGCCGTCAGGGTGTGGGTCAGGCCCTCAGCCATGAAAACCGATCCTGCCAAGGGGTGTCTCGGCCTCAAGCATGCGGCCCTGATGGCCGTCCCAGACCATTGCCGCGCGCAACAGGGGCAGGCCAAGCGCAACGGCAGGCACATCTTCAGCCAGCACCGGCAAGGCGCGGGCACTGCCCTGCCACCAGATTGCGCCATCCTCGGCCTCGGCCAGCCTGCCTTCGGGCAGCAGAAGGGGAACCTCGGCGATCCAGGGTTCACGGCCAAGGGCTGCGGCATAGACCTCAAGCGGGTCTTGCGGCGCGGCGGGCGGGGCAAGGGTGGCAACGTCACAGCGCTGCACGATCTGGGCGCGCAAGGGGTGGGCGGAGGGGAAGAACACCAGTTCGGCGCCGAACACCTCACCCTCAATAAAGGCAGCGCTGCGCCGTCCGGCAGAGGCGGGAAAGTAATCCTGCAGCAGCGCAAACTCCGGGCCTTCGCCTTGATTGGCCAGCCATGTCGATTGCGCCACCAGCCCGTCGCGCCGCGTCACCTCGCGCGTGGCGCAGACAGACCACTGGGCCGTCACCCGCAGCGCTGACGGATCGGCCAGCAGCGCATCGCGCGCCTCGGTCGTGGCGATCTGGCGGCGCAGGCCCGGATCGGGGGCGGACCCATCACCCCATGCGCGCGACATCAGCACCAGATTACCCAATTCGGCCACCAGCGCATCAACCCGCTGTGCTGCGGGCAAAGACTGTATGCGGGCGGGCAGTTCATCAATCCGCGCAGCAAGCGCGCCCATGCGCGCGTCCACCATACGGGCCGCAACCTGACGGCAGCGCGTGGGCAGGTTGGCCATCAGCCCGGCCAACCCGCCGCGCAACTGGTCGGAAATCCAGCCTTCCAGGTCAGTCAGGCCCGCACGGATGGCAGCGCCAGTCTCTGCCTCTCGCTTTAGCCTTTGCGCTTCGCGGCGGGCTTCGGCCTTTGGGTCTGGTGCGGCATCAGCTTCCTTGGCCACGGCGTCGAGGGAAACTGCACCCTTTGCCGGGGCCGTGGCCGCCGCCCCACCCTTCCGCCGCCCCATCCATTCCACCACCCAAGGCGGCGCATCCGCCACCGGGAAATCCTGCCCCCGGCTTTGCATCAGCATCAGCGCCAGCGCGTGCTTGCAGGGAAACTTGCGCGACGGGCAGGTGCATTTGCTGCCGATGTCGACAAGATCAACCGCCAGCCGGTAGGGGTTCGCACCCGAGCCCTGACAATCGCCCCAGACCAGACGCCCGTCACCAGATCCGCCAAGGTTTGACCAGAGCGCGGGCTTCAACAGCTTGACCGCGGCCGCAAGCGAGGCCTGATCGGGTGCCGCGGCCTCGATCATCTCTTGGCGCAATGCCGCCAAAGCGCGCCTCCTTGCAATTGTCTGCATACAACCAAAGTATGTGCGATCTAGAAATCAGGATTTGCAGAAAAGCAAGCTTCGTCAGACGATTGGATGCAAGGATCCTTGTGCAGGTCGGGTCATTGCGACACCGCGGCCCAGTCAAGCCCGAAGTGGGCAAGGTATTTGCGCAACCGGTCGGCGTCGTTCGGGCTGGCCTTTTCGGCGCGCGACGCGGCAAAAAGGGCCCGGCCCGCCGCCGACAGGCTGCTGGTCTGGCGGCAGGTGCGAATGACGGCGGCAAGCTGCACGCGGTCAAAGGCATCGAGAGAGGTGGTGTCGGTCAAGACTTCGGACAGAAGCGTGCCATCGGGATCGGCATCCACAGCCTGCCATTGCGCCTTCAGCACGCCGACTTCATCCTCTACCATCGCCAGCGTCACCCGGCCGCGTTCGGCAAGCACCGCCATCCGGCCAGCAGAGGCCTGCAGGTCACGCAGATTGCCGGGCCAGAGTGCCGCCGGATCATTGGCAAAGCGCAGATAGCGCGCCAGTGCATCGGCATTAAGGCCTGTCTGGCGGCCAAGTTGCCGCTCACGTTCTGCCGTCAGATGCAGAAGATGCGCCTCGATATCTTCACGCCGCTCGCGTAGGGGCGGCAGGCGGAACTGCCATTGTGACAGGCGCGCGTGCGGATAGGGCCGCAGGCGACCGGACCGGACCAAAGCCCCCGGATCAAGGCTGGCCGATGCGATCAGTTGCAGGCGCACAGACACCTCTGCCTCAGACCCGACCGGGCAATAGCGCCCGGTTTCCAACGCTTGCAGCAAGGCCGCCTGCGCCTCGGGCGGCAGTTCGTCGATCTGGTCAAGGAACAGCACCCCGCCATCCGCCTCGCACAGATAGCCCGGCCGTTCGATCATCTGCTGCATTGCGGGTGACCGGGTTGCAACGCCACCCAGCAACAGCGCCGCATGTTCGCGCCTTGCCACATCGAACCGGCGTTGCAGCGGGTGCTCGGTCCCGTTGGCCTCACAGATCATGTTGAAGTGTATTGGACGGGGGTAGATGGTGTTCCGGTTCCGGTTCCGGTTCCGGTTCCGGTTCCGGTTCCGGGGCTGCTCGGCGAACCGGATGCCGGGGTCGGTCAAGATGGTGGTGACCTTGTAGGGCACGGCTGCGCAGCCTGTGCTGCGGGAACGCCCAGGCGGGCTTTCTGTCAGCGGTTGCAACGGGTTGCGCGACAGCGAACTTGGCGGTCCGGTCGATGCCCGCGAACAGGTAGTGCTTTCCCTCGGCGGTTTGCACCTTGGCAATATCGATATGGAAGACGCCGATGGGGTCGCGCTTGAAGTTGTGGCGTTTGGGCTTGTCGCCTTAGCCATCGGGCAGTCGAGCGATACCGTGCGGCTGCAGCCACCCGTGCAACCGCCGCGCGTTTCAGGTGCGGGATGGATGGCTGCAGGGCCAAGAGGCATGCGCCCAGCGGCAGCCGCCTTCTCAGCCTTGGACGGGATCGCAAGGCGTGGCTATTCCGGTCCGGTCTTGCGATTCTTTCCTGTCTGACGCTTGCGCCATTTCGCAACCGTCTTCGGGTTGATCCCCAACTCCCGGCTCAACGAGGCAAACAAGGCTTACGATCATTCGGGCCATCCCGCGCCCCAAAGGCGGGCCGGCCCTGATTATTGCAGCTGTGACGGCATGCCTTCGCGAGCTTGCGCGATCGTGGCGCTTCCATGGTGAACCTGGTCCAGAATGCTTCCTTCCATTGCTGAGAAAGGATCGCAGCATCACGCCATGGGATCAAACACCCAGCTAGACCCGACGGGCCGCGCTTGCTGACACCACGAAGACCAGCGTTGCCGCCACGATGATTGATGGCCCTGCGGGCGTATCCCAGTGCAGTGATCCCCACAGTCCGGCCAGCGTGGCAGCCGCCCCGATCAAGGTGGCGACCAGTGCCATGCCTTCGGGATTGCGCGTCAACCCGCGTGCGGCGGCGGCCGGGATGATCAGCATGGCGGCAATCAGCAGGGCGCCCACCACTTTCAACGCCACCGCAACCACCACGGCCAGCGCCAGCGTCAGCGCCAGCCTTTCACGGTCCGGGTTGATGCCTGCCGCATGGGCCAGATCGGCGCTGACAGTTGCCGTCAACAGCGCCTGCCAACGCCATGCCAGCAGCGTCAGCACCAGCACTGCGCCGCCCCAGATATAGGCAAGGTCCATCCGGCTGACAGCAAGGATATCGCCGAACAGATAGGCCGAAAGATCTACCCGCACAGACGGGATGAAGGACACGGCCACCAGCCCCACCGCCAATGCAGCATGGGCAAGCACCCCCAGCGTGGTATCCATCGCCCAGCCCTTGGCCGACAAGGTTGACACCGTTGCCGCCATCGCAAGTGCAACCAGCAAAGTGCCCATTCCCACCGGAAGTTCTGTGGCCAGCGCAAGGGCCACGCCCAGAATGGCCGCATGGGCCGTTGCATCACCGAAATAGGCCATGCGCCGCCAGACGACAAAACTGCCCAAGGGGCCTGTTGCCAGCGACAGGCCGATGCCGCCAAGGGCTGCACGCACAAGAAAATCATCAAGCATGATCTTGGCCCATCATATGGTTATGCGCGGCATGGGCATGGGCATGGTCGTGGTGGCTGTGGTCGTGATGCGCATGGTCATGCGTATGGTCATGTTCGTGCTGATACAGCGCCAGCGCCCCCTGGGTACCCAGGCCAAACAGCGCACGGTATTCCGGGGCGTTCGATACCACGCGCGGAGTGCCTTCGCAGCAGATATGGCCGTTCAGGCAAATCACCCGGTCTGATGCGGCCATCACCACATGCAGATCATGGCTGACCATCAGCACCGCCGCCCCCGTGCTGGCCCGCACATCGGCAATCAGTTGGTAGAATGCCGCTTCACCTGCCTGATCAAGTCCCTGTGTCGGTTCATCCAGTACCAGCAATTGCGGATCGGCCAGCAAGGCGCGCGCCAACAGCACACGCTGAAACTGGCCGCCCGAAAGGTCAACCATCTGCCTTTGGTCCAGGCCCGGCAGGCCAACCCGCGCCAGTACCGCTGTCGCCTGCGCATCCGTGCAACGCTGCGGCAATGACAGGAACCGCCGCACCGTCATCGGCAGGCTGCGGTCAATCGTCAGGCGTTGCGGCACATAGCCCAGGCGCAACCCCGCCTGCCGCAACACCCGCCCGCCATTGGCGGGAATGATGCCAAGAAGCGCCCGCAGCAACGTGGATTTGCCCGATCCGTTCGGACCCAGAATCGTGACAATCTCGGCCGGGCGCACCTGCAATGACACGCCGGTCAGGATGGCCACCTGGCCAATCCGAACATCCAGATTTTCCGCTGCAATCAATGTCATGCGGCACCCGCGCATTGCGGGCACAGGCCCATGGCCTCGATGCTTGCGCGTTCTACCTCAAACCCCACGGTCGCAGCCGCCGCATCCAGTGCCGTGCGCACCGTGGCAGCCGGGGCTTCGGCCACGGCACGGCAGCTGTGGCAGATCAGAAAAGCCGGGGCGTGGGTTTCGCCCGGATGCATGCAGGCCACAAAGGCATTCAGCCGGTCAAGACGGTGGGCCAACCCCTGTTCAACCAGAAACTCCAAAGCGCGATAGGCCACGGGTGGCTGGTTGCCAAACCCGTCATCCGCCAACCGGTTCAGCACATCATAGGCCCCAAGCGCGCGATGTTCCTCAAGCAAGATTTCCAGCACACGGCGGCGCACGGGCGTAAAGCGCGCGCCGGACGCACGCGACAAAGCCTCGGCCCGGGCCAGCACATCAGCGCTGCAATGGCCATGATCATGGGCTGCAAAGGCCAGATCAGGTGCTGCACAAGCCGTGCAGGATGCGTCAGGCGCAGGGTTGTGATCGTGCATTGGGACTTGACCTGTTATGATATAACAAATTAAACGCAGGGCGACACGGAAACAAGGGGGCTGATTGATGCGTTATACCATAGCATTCTGTATGGCGAGTCTTGCCGCAACACCCACGCTGGCCGAGGTGCCCCGTGTGGTAACGGATATTCCGCCTGTTCATTCGCTGGTGGCGCAGGTGATGGGTGATCTGGGGTCGCCGGAACTGTTGCTGGACCGCGGCGCTGATGAGCACAGCTTTCAGTTGCGGCCCAGTCAGGCGGCGGCGCTGAACGATGCGGGGCTGGTGTTCTGGATCGGGCCAGAGCTGACACCATGGCTGGAGCGCGCGCTGGAAGGTGTGCCAGAGACGGTCACTTCGGTCGCGCTGCTTGATGCGGCAGGCACTGTGACGCGCAGCTACGCGGATAAGCCTGATGGGGCTGGGCATGACGGCCATGGTGCCGAAGAACACGGGCATGACGAACACGGACACGAGGAACATGGGCACGAAGAACATGGGCACGAAAGTGATAAGGACACGGGCCATGAAGGCGAGGCGGGCCATGACGGGGATGCGCATGAAGGTCATGATCACAGCGGCGTTGATGCTCATGCCTGGCTGATGCCAGCGAATGCAACCAATTGGGTGGGTGTGATTGCAGAACAGCTGTCACTGGCGGACCCCGAGAATGCCGCTGTCTATGCCGCCAATGCCGCCGCAGCCGTGGCCAATATCGCTGCAGCAGATGCCGCAGCAAAAGCCGCGCTTGCGCCGGTGGCAGAGCGCCCGTTTGTCGTGTATCACGATGCCTTTGGCTATTTCGCGGCCAGCTATGGCCTGACGATTGCGGGATCGGTGGCCGAAGGTGATGCTGCGGCACCCGGTGCTGCGCGTGTGGCTGCGCTGCGCGATATGGTTGCGGCCGGTGGGGCCGTTTGCGTATTTCCCGAGGTGCAGCATGACCCTGCCTTGCTGGAGCAGATTACCGAAGGCAGCCCGGTCCGCACCGGAAACGAACTGGACCCCGTGGGATCATCCCATGAACCGGGGCCCGACATGTACGGCGCGTTGATCACCGGAATGGCCAATACCATTGCCGCCTGCCTTTCAGGCAACTGACGGGGGCAACTCATTGGGGCGGCCCACTGGCCCAAGGCTGTAACGGATACAATGTTTTGCGCATGTGGCATTGATTGCAGGCGCTGAGGGTGCTTTGTCTGCTGCCATTGCGGGGGGCATCGGCATGCGGGTTTTCATCAATGGCTTCGGACGGATCGGGCGGTCGGTGCTGCGTGCGTTCTTGCAGGCGCCAGAGCGTTGGCCGGGCCTGCAGATTGCCGGGATCAATGATATCGCCGCAGCCGAGATGTGCGCCTATCTGTTCGAATATGACAGCGTGTTCGGCCCATGGAAAGGCAGTGTCGCGCTGACAGATGGTGCCCTTGTGGTCAACGGCACAGGCATTCCGCTGCACCGCGTGGCTGATCTGTCAACGCTGCCGTTGCAGGGTGTTGATCTGGTGATGGAATGCACAGGCCGCGCTGATCAGCGTGACGTGGCCGCGCGGGGCCTGCGGGCGGGCGCGCATCGGGTGCTGATTTCGGGCCCGTCGGCTGCGGCGGATGCAACCGTGGTGCTGGGCGCAAATGATGCCCTGCTGGCAACCGCACCACTGATTGTCAGCAATGCCTCGTGCACCACCAATGCGCTGGCGCCACTGGTGCGGCTGCTTGATGAAAACTGGGGCGTGGTGACCGGGTCGATGACCACCATCCATTGCTACACCGGCAGCCAGCCCACGGTCGATGCGCCAGCCGCAGATTTCGCGCGCAGTCGCGCGGCGGCCCTTTCGATGGTGCCCACCACCACCTCGGCCCAACGCCTGCTGGACAGCGTGCTGCCGCATCTGGCCGGGCGCATTCAGGGGTCAGCCGTGCGGGTGCCGACGGCATCGGTCAGTGCGGTTGATCTGGCCGTGATGCTGGCGCATGTGCCCGATGTGGCTGCCGTGAACGCCGCCCTGCAAGGGGCAGGCGGCGTGATCGGGGCCACGGACCGGGCGCTGGTGTCATCGGATCTGCGGGCGCGGCCCGAAAGCATTGTCATGGCCCTGCCGGAAACCCGCATCACGCCCGGCGGCCTGCTGCGCGTCTTTGGCTGGTATGACAACGAATGGGGCTTTTCCAACCGCATGCTGGACGTGGCCCTGCACATGCAGGCCTGATCGCCTGACCTCAGCCGCAAATGCCTGCGGCGCGGGGCATCGTGCAAAAGCGAAAGGCGCGTTCTCTTTGCGCAAATACGCATGCGCCCTGTCAACACAATCAACTGCAGGTCATTCTTCCATGGCAATGCCGTTACTGAGGGCTCAATGCCCGAAGGGACGGCGGCCCCCTTTCCTTTTGCTGCACAGCCGCTAGAATGTTCATTCTTTGTTCTGGCTGCCCGCATGGATTTCGTCGAACTGTCTGCCACCAGCAACTTTACCTTCCTCACCGGGGCCTCACACCCCGAGGAACTGATGCAGCGTGCCGCGGACCTTGGCCTTGCGGCCATTGCCATTGCCGATGAAAACGCGGTCGCGGGCATTGTGCGCGCCCATGCCCGCGCGCGCGAGATTGCGCGGCAGGCAGGCCATGCCCCCCGCCTGATCCCCGCGGCGCGCGTCGTGCTGCGGGATGGGTTCAGCCTGACCATGATCCCGCAGGACCGCACGGGCTGGCGGCACCTGTGCCGCTTGCTGACCCTTGGGCGCAGGCGCAGTGCCAAGGGGGCCTGTGACCTTGGCCTTGCCGATGTGCTGGACTGGGGCGCATCGCAGGAACTGCTGCTGCATCCCGGCAAGGGGCCTGATTGGCAGGCGCAGGCCGCGCAGATCGTGGCGCGCTTTCCCCATGCCGTCAGCCTGATCATGGCCCCCCGCTATGACGGGCAGGATGCCGCGCGCTTTCACCGGCTGGCGCGTCTGGCCACCACGCTTGGCATCCCGCCCGTCGCCGCAGCCTGCCCGCTGATGCACCACGGATCGCGCCGCCGCATGGCCGATGTGCTGACCGCCATCCGCACCGGCCGCCGCGTGGATGATCTGGGCCGCATGGCCCTGCCGCACGGGGAACAACGCCTGCGCAGCGGCACCGAAATGCTGCGCCTGATGCCGCAGCACCCGCATGCCATTGCCCAAGCCACCATCATCGCCGCGCGCTGCACCTTCAGCCTTGATATGCTACGCTATGAATACCCGTCCGAGACGACCGCAGGCGAATCTGCCATGCAGCGCCTGACGCGGCTGGCCGAGGCTGGCCTTGCATGGCGCTACCCCGATGGCATCCCCGAAAAATCCACCCGCCAGATGGCACATGAACTGGCCCTGATCGACAAGCTGCACTACGCCCCCTATTTCCTGACCGTGCATGATATCGTGGCCTTTGCCCGCAGCCGTGGCATCCTGTGTCAGGGGCGCGGGTCGGCGGCCAATTCCATTGTCTGCTATGCGCTTGGCGTCACCTCGGTTTCGCCCGAAATCGGCACGATGGTCTTTGAACGCTTCGTGTCCGAAGCCCGCAATGAACCGCCCGATATCGACGTGGACTTCGAACATGAACGCCGCGAAGAGGTGATCCAGCACATCTACGCCCGCTATGGCCGCGAACGTGCGGGCCTGTGTGCCACCGTCATCCACTATCGCGGTAAACGGGCCGTGCGCGAGGTTGGCCGCGCCATGGGCCTGTCGGAAGACACGCTGGGGGCCATGTCCAGCCAGATCTGGGGCTGGGGCGGCCCGCAGGGCATTACCGACGCGCGCCTGCGCGAAATCGGGCTGGACCCGGCTGATCAGCGCCTGCGCCAGACCATGCAGCTGATTGATGACATTCAGGGCTTTCCGCGCCACCTGTCGCAGCATGTGGGCGGTTTCATCATCACCGAAGGGCGGCTTGATGAACTGGTGCCCATCGAGAATGCGACGATGGAGGATCGCACGGTCATCTGCTGGGACAAGGACGATATTGATACGCTCGGCATTCTGAAGGTGGATGTGCTGGCCCTTGGCATGCTGAGTTGCATCCGCAAGGCCTTTGATCTGATCACCGCACACCACCACATCCGCTATGACCTTGCCACCCTGCCGTCCGAGGACCGCGCCACCTATGACATGCTTTGCAAGGCCGATAGCCTGGGCGTGTTTCAGGTGGAATCGCGCGCGCAGATGAACTTTCTGCCGCGCATGCGCCCGCGCAAGTTCTACGATCTGGTCATTCAGGTGGCCATCATCCGCCCGGGACCCATTCAGGGCGATATGGTGCACCCCTACCTGCGCAGGCGCAACGGGCAAGAGGTGATGACCTTCCCGTCCGATGCGCTTGGCGCGGTCTTGGGCAAGACGCTGGGGGTGCCGCTGTTTCAGGAACAGGCGATGCAGATTGCCATCGTGGGCGCAGGGTTTGACCCGGAAGAGGCGGATCGTCTGCGCCGCGCGCTGGCCACGTTCAAGAAGCACGGCAATGTGACGGAACTGAAGGCGCGGTTTCTGGCGGGCATGGCGGCCAATGGTTACGCGGATGATTTCGCGCAGCGCTGCTTTGCGCAGATCGAAGGCTTCGGCAGCTATGGTTTCCCCGAAAGCCACGCGGCAAGTTTTGCATTTCTGGTCTATGCGAGTGCCTGGATCAAATGCCACCATCCGGGCATCTTTGCCTGTGCACTGCTGAACAGTCAGCCAATGGGGTTTTATGCGCCGGCCCAGATCGTGCGCGATGCCCGCGAACATGGCGTCACCGTGCTGCCGCCCTGCATCAACCGCAGCCAGTGGGACAATGTGATGGAACGCCAGCCGGATGGCGTGCTGGCCCTGCGGCTGGGTTTCCGGCAGATCAAGGGCCTGGGCGAGGAGGAGGGGCAGTGGATCGCGGCGGCACGCGGCAATGGCTATGCGGCGGTGGCGGATCTGTGGCGCAGGGCGGGGCTGCAGGCCACGGCGATCACGCGGCTGGCCGAGGCGGATTGCTTTGCCAGCCTTGGCCTTGCGCGGCGCGATGCGCTTTGGGCGGCGCGGGCGCTGACGGGTGACAAACCCCTGCCGTTGTTTGCCATCGATCTTGATGGCGAGGTGATCGCAGAGCCCCATGTCAACTTTGCCGAAATGTCCACCGGTGAGGCCGTGGTGGAAGATTACGTCTCCATGCGCCTGACGCTGCGCGCGCACCCCGTGGCCCTGCTGCGCGCACGCCTGACCGCGCAGGCAGCGTGATATCTGAAAGGGGCCGCCGTCCCTTCGGGCATTGAGCCCTCAGTGACGGCTCTGCCGTGGAGGAACGTCGGCCCGGGTTCAGGTGGCTGCCGTTGCTTGCCTTCGGCGAGGATATTTGTGCAATGATGAAAGGCGCAAGGCAGGGGCGCCTGTCCACGGCAGTGCCGTCATCGAGGGCTCAATGCCCGAGGGGACGGCGGCCCCTTTCAGGCAAATTCCCCATGCGCAAACCAGCCCGCCGACATATCTGCCCCATGCGCGAAATACAGCCACAGATGGTTGCCGCACATCGTTTCTACCCGCCAGTAGTCGCGCATGCCGGATCGCCAGTCCGGGTCATCCAGCCACCATTCCGGGCTGATGCGTTCCGGCCCGGCCGCCACGCGCGTCGCCATCTCGCGCCGCCGAAACCGGAACGTCGCAGGCGGTGTCGCATCCGCTGCCGCCGTGATGGGTTCCGGGCGGAACAGCACCAAGGGGCGCGGGCTTGGCGGGCGTGGCCAAGGCGCATCGGCTGGCGCAGACCAGGCCGCCGCATAGGGCACGGCCGCCTTTTCCGGGATATGGCTTTGCCCCGGTTGCGCGCGTTGCACCGCCTCATCCCCCAGCCGTGCCCCCAGCTTGCCGATCAGGTCCGCCAGTGCCGTATCCGCCTCTGCCGTCATCACCGGCTTGCCCATGTCCCCCGATATCACCACCGGCCCGCTGTGCTGCATGGCCGCGCGCGGTTCCGTCTGCACCGCCGACAGGCGCAGGCAATCAATGCCGAACCCCGCATCGATCCGGTCCAGCTTCAGCTGCAAGAGTGGCCGGATACGCCCCACCTCATCCGCCGGACGTGCCAGCGTCACCGTGATCTCTTCCACCCGCCCATCCGTGCAGAACGCCTGCAACCGCACCCGCCGCGCCCCCCGCCCCGCCGCCACCAGCCGCGCGCAGAGGGGCGGCAGCAACCGGTCCAGCCCCGCCTCCACATCCGCCAGAAGGCCGATCGGATCAGGAAATGTCAGCCGCGTGGCAAAGTGCAGGGCCGCTGTCGCCGGCGCCAAGGGTTCCGGCGCGCGCCCCATCGCCTGATCCAGCCGTTGCAGCGTATCTGTCCCAAAGCGCCGCGCCAGTGCCGCGCGCGGCAGTGTCGCAATGTCGCTTACCCGCCGCAGGCCCAGCCGTGCCAGCCCTTCAACCGCATCCGCAGTCAGGCGCAGCGCCGCCAGCGGCAACCCCGCCAGCACATTGTGCAACTGCCCCGGCGCTGCAATCGTGCCCACAGTCACCTGCCCCACCACCGCACCACCCCCCGTGGGTGCCACGCCCTTTTCCCACCCCCGCCGTTTGCCTGCGCGCGACCGTGTCGCATGCGCCTCTTGATCAATCGCATCGCCGGATCGTGTGGGCACCACCGCCTGCCCCGCAAAGCGCGCCAGCGCCCATGCCGCCCCCGGCGTGTCGGCCACGGCCGCCCGCACCGTCAGCCCCAGATCCGCGCAATCGCGCGCCACCTCGGCCAAAAGCCCCTCTTCCCCGCCAAACAGATGCGCACAACCTGCAATGTTCACCATCAGCGCATCCGGTGGCTCCTCTGTCACCCATGGGCTGAACTTGCCCGCCCAGCGTTGCAGCACCGTCAGGAATTGTGCATCGCGCGTGGGGTCCGCCGCCCGCGTCACAAGACCTGCGCACATGGCCATCGCATCGCGCAAGGGTTGCCCCACAGACAGACCCGCCGCCTGCGCCTCGGCATTCAGGGACACCAGCACCTGCGCGCCATTCTGATCACCCACCACGGCAAAGGGCGCGGGCAGCACAAGCGGCCAGCGGCGCAGCACGCGTTCAGCGGCCAGCCGGGGAAACCAGAGGGACAGGATACGACGGGCGGCCATGGCAGTGGTCCGGATTGTTCTTCTTATGTTCTTATAACCTGACGCAAAGAAAGGAGTCGAGTGGCCAAACACTCCTGACACAAGGCTGTCAGGAGGGGTGTGGTTCAACGGGCCATCAGACATGCAAGGAGGCATCAGATGGAACGCAGGCCAATCAACCCATGGGGCTGGTCAATCCCGCTGGGATACAATCAGGCAGAGCTTGTCACAGGCATAAAACGGCAGTTGACCTGCGCAGGGCAGACGGCAGTGGATGCGGAAGGTGTGCCACAGAATCCGGGCGATATGCGGGGGCAGGTGGGGCTGGCGCTGCGCAATGTGGAAGCTGTGCTGGCGGCGGCGGGCATGGGACTTGCCAATGTGACGGGGATCACGATCCACACCACGGATGTGGACGCGGCCTTGCAGAACCTTGATCTGCTGGGCATGGCGTTCGGCCCCTTGGGGGCGGCGCCACCGATGACACTGGTCGGGGTCACGCGGCTGGCGATACCGGGGCTGATGATCGAACTTACCGCCACGGCGGCCGATTGACAGCGCAGACCACCCACGAGGGCGCAGATTTCGCCCACCCCGCCAATCGACATCAGCTATACTGCGACGGAAAGGCGTAAGGATCACTTCATGCGGCGTGCGGAAAGGCTGTTCCGGCTGGTCAATGAAATGCGCGCGCAGGGTCTGTGCCGGGCAGATGATCTGGCCCGGCACATGGAGGTCAGCGTGCGCACCATCTATCGTGACATCGCGCATCTGCAGGGGTCGGGCCTGCCGATAGATGGGGCACCGGGCGTGGGCTATCTGCTGCGCCGGGGCTTTGATCTGCCAAATGTCACCTTCACGCACGATCAGGTAGCCGCCCTTGCCGCAGGCCTGTCCTTTGTCGAAGGCCAGGGGGATGCGGTGCTGGCAGCGGCGGCCGCCGAAGTACGCGCCAAACTGCAGGCAAGCATGCCACAGCCCGAAGCACGCGTGCTGGCCGATGCGCCTTACCTGTCCGTGCCACGCCGCACCAAAGGGCCCGCAGCCGCCCTGCGTGAAGCCATTCGCAAGCGGCGCGTGGTGGCCATGGCCTACGCCGATGGCGCGGGCCATGCAACGCGGCGCCGCGTGCGGCCCTTGGCAATCTGGAGCCTACCGGACGGCTGGATGTTCACGGGCTGGTGCGAACTGCGCCGTGATTTCCGCACCTTCCGGCTGGACCGCATCACCGACCTTGCGGTGACAGATGTGCCGTTCCCGGATGACCCGGACAAAAGCCTTGCCGCGTTTCTGGAACGTGACAGGTGCGAGGCCGCTCAGTAGCAGGCGATCTTGGCGATCGTACCATCTTCCGCGATTTCAAAATTCAGCCGGTCTGCCGAATAATCCGCCGTCACGGCCATGCCCGGTTCAATCACCCGCACCGGCACGGCAAATTTCATCGTCTCCAGAATGGTTTTCGGCTCACCCACCATATCTGCCAGCTCTGCCGCCCCGCAGGCGTCAACGCCCGGTGCCTGTTCCGGCGGCCCAAGGTAACGCGGGTCTTGTGTCTGCCCGCAGGCGGCCAATGCCAGAAGCATAATCAGAATCAGGTTGTGTTTCATTCTCGCCCCTTACCCACACCACGCCCGCAGAATACGGCCCGCATCATCAATATCAATGTTCAGCCGGGTTGGGCTGAAATCTTCCGTCACGGCGTCGCCCGGCGCAATGACCCGCGCGCCAGGTGGCACCTCTGCCCCCGTCGGCCCCGGTTGCCCCGTCCGGGCATTCCACGGCGCGGCATTGCAGGTATCCTCGCCCAAGGCCTCAACGGGCACATCGGGGCCCGCCGCACAGGCCGAAAGACACAGGACCAGGGCAATCATCCGCATGACAACAGGCTAGTGCACGCGCAGGCCCTGCAACACGCCCCAGCCATTGGTTCGGCAAAAACATGCCGGAACAGGCCTCCTGCATGGGCCTTGCCGCGCCTAACCTCAGCCCATCACCTTGCCAGCATTCCGGCGCACCCGCAGGCTGACATCCCGCATGGCTTTCAAAAAGGAGATGACCGGTGACACCAAGAACCCTTGCCCTGATCATTGCTGCAACGCTGACGCTGGCGGCCTGCAATGAAGAAACCGCTGCCGCCTGCACGGCGGAAACCGCGCAGGCGAAAATGACAGAGCTGACCACGCGGATGACAGAACTGGGCACGTCAGACCCGGCAAAGCTAGAGCAGTTCAGCGGCCGCGCTGCAGAATTGCAGACCCAGTTTGCCGATACGGCGACTGATCCGCAGGCCGCCTGTGATGCGATTGATGCCCTGATGGCCGAGCTGCAATAGGCCCGTGCCCCTCCCTTCCGTGTCGGGGCGGGGCATATCACCATTGCTTTTGCCCCGCCTTTCCCGCAGCTTGCGCCAAAGCGACCAAGGGAGTGGACTATGCGGACAAGGGCAGCAGTGGCAATGGCGGCGGGGCAACCGCTGGTGGTGATGGACGTGAACCTGGCAGACCCGAAAGAGGGCGAGGTTCTGGTGGAAATCAAGGCCACAGGCATTTGCCACACGGATGAGTTCACGCTGTCCGGTGCAGACCCCGAAGGCCTGTTCCCGGCCATTCTGGGCCACGAAGGTGCGGGCGTTGTGGTTGCCGTCGGGCCCGGCGTGAAAAGCCTGAAGGTGGGCGATCATGTGATCCCGCTTTACACCCCCGAATGCCGCGAATGCCCAAGCTGCCTGTCCCGCAAGACCAACCTCTGCACGGCCATTCGCGCCACGCAGGGGCAGGGCCTTATGCCCGATGGCACCAGCCGCTTCAGCATGCTGGATGGCACCCCGATCCACCACTACATGGGCTGTTCCACTTTTGCCAACCACACGGTTGTGCCGGAAATCGCCCTTGCCAAAGTGCGCGAGGACGCGCCCTTCGACAAGATCTGCTACATCGGCTGCGGCGTCACTACGGGCGTGGGCGCGGTGCTGAACACGGCGCAAGTGGAGCAGGGGGCCAAGGCTGTGGTCTTTGGCCTTGGCGGTATCGGCCTGAACGTGTTGCAGGGCCTGCGCATGGCGGGCGCCGACATGATCATCGGCGTGGACATCAACAATGACCGCAAAGCCTGGGGCGAACGCTTTGGGATGACGCATTTCGTGAACCCGAAAGAGATTGAGGGTTCGGTCGTGCAGCACATCGTCGAGATGACCAAGACGCCCTTCGACAAGATTGGCGGGGCGGACTATTCGTTCGATTGCACGGGCAACGTCAAGGTCATGCGCGACGCGCTGGAATGTACGCACCGGGGATGGGGCCAAAGCATCATCATCGGCGTGGCCCCTGCGGGGGCGGTGATTGAAACGCGGCCCTTCCAACTGGTCACGGGCCGGGTGTGGAAAGGCACGGCATTCGGCGGGGCACGCGGCCGCACGGATGTGCCAAAGATCGTTGACTGGTACATGGACGGCAAGATCGAGATCGACCCGATGATCACGCATATCCTGCCATTGGAGCGTATCAACGAAGGCTTTGATCTGATGCACCGGGGCGAAAGCATCCGGTCTGTCGTGGTCTATTGATGGCCCGCGATGGGGCCAAGCTGCTGGCCGTGCTGATTGACGCCGATAACGTTCTTGCCCGCCATGCCGAGGCGATCTTGAAGGAAGTCGGCACGATTGGTGAGCCTGCCTTGCGGCGGGTCTATGGTGATTGGTCCAGCTCGCAGCTTGCGGGGTGGAAGGCCACGGCGCGCGATCTGGGGCTGGTCATGCATCAGCAATCGGCAAATACCAAAGGCAAGAACGCCAGCGACATCGGCCTTGTAATTGATGCGATGGATATTCTGCACGCGGGCAAGTTCGATGGCTTTGTACTGGTGTCGTCCGACAGTGATTTCACACGGTTGGCCAGCCGCATCCGCGAAGAAGGGCTGGAGGTTGTGGGGATCGGCGAGGCGAAAACACCGGAATCCCTGCGCAAGGTCTGCAATCGCTTTATCCTGATCGAAAACATCATGAGCGAGGCCGAAGCCGACCTGCGCAGCACACCGCCCCCTGTGCCCGCGCCAGCCCCTGTTACGGTTGCAAAAGCTGATCAGCCGGCCACGGCAGCGCCCGTAAAGAAACCGATGGGCGATGCAATTCCGCTGATCTTCAAGGCAATGAAGAACATCGACCCGGACGCCGAATGGTATCATCTGGGCCAGTTGGGGCAGTACATGGTGCGGGCCGACCCAGACTTTGACAGCCGCACTTATGGGGCGCCCAAACTTTCGGACCTGTTGAAGGGGCTGCCCAAACGGTTTGAGATCAAGCAGGAAAACAACGTGCTGATGGTGCGCGATATTGCCTGAGACGGGTCGTGCAGGATTGAAATCTGGCACGCCACATGATATCTAGCCAGAGAGCTAGCTAGTTGAGGTTGCCATGTGGACCCTGCAAGAGGCCAAGAACCGCTTTTCATCCGTTGTGGATGCAGCCCTTGCCGGGCGGCCACAGCATGTAACGCGGCGGGGCAAGGCCGCCGTGGTTGTGGTGGCGGCCGATGAATTTGCGCGGCTGAACACCGTGGCGGGCGCTGCGCGCGGGTCTTTCATTGACCACCTGCTCGCCTTTCCGGGCGGGGAGTTTGACCGCGCCCCTGCCCAGCCACGCGATGTTGAATTCTGATGTATGTGCTGGATACGAACGTGCTTTCGGCGCTACGCAGGCCAGACCGCGCGCCGCAGGTCATCCGCTGGGTGACAGCGCAGGACGAGACCGCGCTTTACCTCAGCGTGCTAACCTTGGGCGAGATTGAACGCGGCATCTCGCAGCAGGAAACCGCAAACCCACAGTTCGCCACGGATCTGCGCGCATGGCTGGACCGGACGGCCAGCCTGTTTGCCGACCGTATCCTGCCGTTTGATGCCCCCGCCGCACGCCTGTGGGGAAAGATCTCGGCTGAACTGGGCAATGCGCGCGTAGATGTGCAGATTGCGGCCACGGCCCTTGTGCACGGCGCGACCGTGGTGACAGGTGACGCGGCCTTTGCCGCCATGGGGGTGCGGGTGCAAAACCCGTTTGCCACATGAACGGTGAAAGCATGAACACCAAAAGCATGAACACCAAAAGCATGAACGGCGCCACCACCCTTGTCCGAACCTTGCTGAACTCCGGCATCCATGTCTGCTTTGCCAATCCCGGCACGTCGGAAATGCACTTTGTCGCCGCTCTTGACGCCCACCCCGACATGCGCTGCATCCTGTGCCTGTTCGAAGGCGGCGCAACGGGGGCTGCCGACGGGTATTTCCGCATGACAGGCGAGATTGCCGTGAGCCTTCTGCATCTGGCACCCGGTTTTGCCAATGGCTTTGCCAACCTGCACAACGCGCGCAAGGCGCGCTCGGCCATGGTTACCGTCATGGGCGAACATGCCACCTACCATCTGCAGCACGAAAGCCCGCTGAAGGGCGATACACTTGGCATTGCTGCGGCCATTTCGCATGCCGTTGTCCGGCCAGACAGCGCCGATCAGGTGGCGGAGCTTGGCGCAAATGCCATCGAACAGGCGCGGGCCAACGCGGGCCAGATTGCCACGCTGATCCTGCCAGCCGATACCGCCTGGGGCACCACCGATGCCACTGCGGTTGCCGCACCTGCCCCCGCATTGCATCGGCCCGCGCATGATCAGATCCTTGCTGCGGCCGCGCTGTTGCGCCAGCCCGATGCCGTGCTGATGGTCGATGGCCCCGCCCTGCGCCGCCCGCTGTCAGATTTGGCCAGCGCCATTGCGGCGGCGACGGGCGCGCGCCTGATGTGCCCCTATTTCGTTGCGCGCATCGAACGCGGTGCTGGCACGGTGCCGTTTGAACCGCTGCGCTATCCGGTGGATGAAAACGTGGCAATGCTGGCAGATGTGCGTGCGATGGTGATGCTGGGCGCCACCCGCCCTGCCGCCTTTTTTGCCTACCCTGGCAAGCCGGGCACACCCGCCCCGGAAAATTGCCGGATGTTTGACCTGTGCGCGCCCGAGATGGACATTGGCTGGACTCTTCAGGCCTTGGCCGACGCTGTGCAGGCCACAGGCGCCTTGCCTGTAACGCCCTTGCTTTTGCCCGCCTTGCCCACTGGGGCGATGACACTGGAGAAGCTGGGTGATGCCATAGCCCATGCCTTGCCTGCCGGGGCCGTTGTGGTGGAAGAGGCAATTACCTCGGCCCGCCCGCTGATTGACGCGACCCGCCACGCCCGCCCGCATGATTGGCTGTGCCTGATGGGTGGCGCCATTGGTGACGGGTTGCCCGTGGCCGTGGGTGCCGCCGTGGGCGCGCCCGACCGCAAGGTCGTGGTGCTGCAGGCCGATGGATCGGCGATGTATACGCTGCAATGCCTGTGGACCATGGCCCGCGAACGGCTGGATGTGGTGGTGGTGATCCTTGCCAACGGCGGCTACCGCACCTTGCACCGAGAGATGGCGAATGTCGGTGTGGCCTCGGTGGGCCGTAATGCCTTGCGGATGTTTGATGTCACCGATCCCAGCCTTGATTGGGTGGCATTGGCACGCGGGCATGGCGTTGCAGGCACCGATGCGCATGATGTTGACCAGTTCAACGCCGCATTTGCCGCCGCCCTCGCCACCCCCGGCCCGCATCTGATTGCCGTGCACTGCTAACGCAGCCCGCCGCGATTTCACGCTAATTTCACCGCGATTTCATGACCTGCCAACATGGCAAGGCGCAATATGGCAGCATGGGCATTGCCGCATGAACCGCAGCCCTGCCCTGCATTTCAGTATTGCCGCACTTTGTTTTGGTGGTGGACCCATGCTTTTCAGAACGCTCTTTGCCTTTGCTGCGTGGGCGGCAGCCCCTTTTGCAGTGCAGGCTCAATGCGCCGATCTGGCCCTTGTGCTGGCGGTTGACAGTTCCGGCAGCATAGATGCCGCCGATTACGCCTTGCAGCGGCAGGGCTATGCCATGGCCTTTGCCGACCCTACGGTGCAAGCGGCCCTGCGATCGGCTGGAACGGTTGATGTGGCACTGGTTCTGTGGGGCGATAGTGAGCTGTCACCGCAGGTTTTTGGCTGGCAACGCATCCGCAAGCCCGATGATGCTGCACAGGTCGCCGCCACGCTGCTTTATGCCCCGCGCCATGTGACCGGCAATACCGGTATCGGGCGCGGTGTCTCTGTGGCGCTTGATCTGCTTGCAGCACCGGGCAACTGCGCCCTGCGCAAGGTCATCAACGTATCGGGTGACGGGGTGGAAACCCTGTCACCCCATCCGCGCAACCATGTACCGCTGGCAACCGCACGCGCGCGCGCCGCCGAAATGGGTGTGATGATCAACGCGCTGGCCATCACGCGCCAACACCCGGATCTGGCCGAGTGGTACACCACGCACCTGATCACCGGCACCGGGTCATTCGTGATTGCAGTGGATGATTTCAGCGGCTTTGGCGATGCCATCATCCGCAAACTCGGGCGCGAGATTGCCCCCCCCGCAACTGGCCACCTCACTTGCCCCACCCCCCCGCCTTTAGGGCTGTCAGACAGGATACATCATGCAGACTTTTCTTGTAGAGCGTGATCTGACCGGCATTTCGATGGCCGATCTTCATGGCATGACAGCGGCGTCCCTGCGCCACGCTGCGCTGATGCGCCACGAAGGTGACCGCATCTATTATCTTGGCTCCACCTTCATGCCGCAACAAGGCCTGTGCCTGTGCCTGTACGAGGCAAAGGACCGCGCGGTCGTGGCCGCGCTGAACCAACTGGCCAACCTGCCATCGCAAAGGATTGTGCCTGCCATGACGCTGGCCATGCCACCCGTGGCGATTGGCTAGCGCAAGGAAAGCGTTGCAATCTGGCACGGCGGGGTTACGCTGCAGGCCTGATCGCCAGACAGCTTGCGCGGGTGTCCTGACCGTGACCCAGCCTTTCGCATCGACCATTGCAATCGGTGATCTGACGCTTGATCTGGCGCGTGGGCGGCTGCTTGGCCCTGAGGGTGATATCGCCCTGCGCGCAAAATCTTTTTCCCTGTTGTGTCATCTGGCCCGCAGCCGCGGACAAGTGATTGCCAAGGATGATCTGATCGCCGCCGTCTGGCCTGATGTCACAGTCACCGATGAAAGCCTGATCCAATGCGTGCGTGACGTGCGCCGCGCCCTTGGCCCCGCGGCCCCCATGCTGCGCACCCTGCCGCGCCGGGGCTATGTGCTGGATACCGCTCCGGCAGATGCGGCACCTGCAGGGCCACTGCCCGGCAGCATTGCCATCATGCCCTTTGTGCTGTCAGGGCCAGATGCGCAACGCGATCAGGTGCTGTTTGACGGGCTGGCCCATGATGTGCTTGGCCGACTGGCGCAACTGCGCACCTTTCACGTCATCGGACGCGGCACCAGCTTTGCCATGCGCCACATGGCCGCTGATCCCGTGGGGTTCGGGCAATTGGTGCGCGTGGCCTACATGGTTACAGGCAATGCCGTGCGGCGGGGTGCTGCATTCCGGCTGCACGTTGATCTGCTGGATTGCAGGCGTGGCGATGTGGTCTGGTCTGATGTGTTCGATATGGCCGCTGATGATGTGATGCAGGCAGCGTGCCTTTTGCCAGACCCGATCGTGACCGCCATCGCGCGCGAGGTCACCGCCAATGAACGTCGCCTGGCCCTGCGCGCGCCAGATGATCTGCCCCCCGATGCCTGGCGGTCATTTCACAAGGGGCTGAACCTGATCTTCAGCTTTGATGCACCGCAGATCAGGCTGGCACTGACACATTTCGAAACGGCCATAGCGCTGGACCCGGGCTTTACCCGTGCCCATGCATTTGCGTCATTCTGCCATTACTACTTTGCCTTCTCGGGAATGGCCCCCAATCGCAGCGATGCGTTGCAAGCCAGCCTTGCCGCCGCAACGCAGGCCATGACGCTGGACCCCGACAGTCCGGTTGCGCTTTGGGCGATGGGCCGCGCGCTTTGGCTGAACGGCAATGCTGAAGCGGGCCTGCAGCATATCATGCAGGCCGTGACATTATGCCCCAGCTTTCCACACGCCCATTACATGGCCGGTTTCATCGAAGCCCATCAGGGCGATGCAGCGCGCGCATTGGATCATCTGGACAGATCCGAATCCCTTAGCCCGTTCGATCCGTTCCTTGCGTCAATCCAGATCACGCGGGCTATGGCGTTGACCCGGCAAGGCAACATGGACGCAGCGGCCATCTGGGCATCCCGCGCAGCGGGGCAACCCAATGTCTACGGACAGTTGCAGTGCAATGCCGCCCTTATTCTGGCGGCCACCGGGCATGTAACAAAGGCGCGGGGCATCATGGCACAGGTACGGCTGCGCGAACCCGCTTACCGGCCACAAAACCTGTTCACCGCGATACCTGGCATGACACAAGAGATGCGCAGCTTGCTACAGCAGGAATTCGCAGCGCTGGAGGAGGACGCTCAATCACCCTAGGCCGTGTCTGGAACCGGCCTTGTGACGTTGCGCTTGCGTTCACGCACCGAGATATAGATGGCGCTGCCAATCAGGATGGATACGCCCAGAAAGGTCCACCGATCCGGGAAATCGCCGAAAAAGTACCAGCCCACCGCAACAGCGCCCACCATTTCGGTATAGGCAAAGGGCGCCAGCATGGATGCTTCGGCAAAATCATATGACCGCACAATCAGATAGTGCCCCACAGTTGCGATCAGCCCGATCAGAAAATACATGCCCCACTGGGGCAGGGTCGGGGCCTGCCACACCCATGGCATGATCAGTGTCAGCATGACCGCCCCGGTGATACTGGTGTAATAGGTGGTCACCATCGCCGGGTTGCTGCCCGCGATCCGGCGGGTCATCAGAAAATACAGGCCAAGGCTGCAACCGGCCAGAAACGCCAGAACCACACCTTGGTTCATCTCCTGAAAGCCGGGCCGGATAATGATCAAGGTGCCCAGAAACCCAATCGCAACTGCGACCCATCGCCGGGGGCCAACCCGTTCTTTCAGGATCAACGGCGAAAGGGCTGTCACGATCAGCGGGTTGACAAAGAAAATCGCCAGCGCATCGGCAATAGGCAGGGATTGCAGCGCCGCGAAAAAGCAAAAGGTCGAGGCCACCAGCAGCCCTGCGCGCAGCAGATGCAGGGCTGGCCTGTCAGGCAACAGCGCCCGTGTGCCGGCATGTTGCAAGGCAAAAGGAACGGTCAGCAAGGCCCCAAAGGCCATGCGCGCCCAGACAATCTGCAGGACGGGCACACCCTGTTCTCCCAGCATCTTGGCGACCACATCCAGAAACGGCAGAACCGCCATCGCTGTGATCATCAGGGCGATCCCTGTCAGGGGGCTGCGCGTGTTCATGCCTGCTGTGGTAGGCAACCGGGTGCAGAAAGCCAAGACTTGTTTTCCGGATGCGCCCTGTCAGGCCAGATAGGGCCTGAAGGCCGCAATCACCTGCGCATAGACTTCGCGCTTGAATGGCACGATTGCTGCAAGCATGGCATCTGCCTGCATCCACTGCCATCGCGCAAATTCGGGGTGTTCCGTGGCGATATTGATCTGACTGTCATCACCGGAAAACCGGAACAGAAACCATTTTTGCCGCTGGCCCCGATACTTGCCACCCCAAACCTTGCCCAACAGCTCGGGCGGCAGATCATAGGTCACCCAATCATCTGTCTTGGCAACAAACTCTGCCAGATCCGGCGTCACCCCGGTTTCCTCCCACAGCTCACGCAGGGCGGCGGCCCGGGGCTTTTCGCCATCATCAATACCGCCCTGGGGCATCTGCCAGGCGGTGGCCGTGCTGTCCAGCCGCTGGCCTGCAAAGATCAGTCCAGCGGCATTGATCAGCATGACCCCGACACAGGGGCGGTAGGGAAGAACTTCCGTCACGGTGCAGGGGCCGTGTCCGCAATGTGATCGGGCGAAATCGCGTTCAGCCCCGTGATGATATCAACCGCATAGGCCAGCTGATAATCTTCATCGCGCAACCGGGCCGTTTCTTCGGCTTTGGCGCGTTCTTCCTCAAGCAGGCGGCGTTCATCATCCGTCATTGAATCGTTGGACAACACCCCCCGCAGATCCGCCTCGGTGCGGGCATTTGCCGCCTCTTCGGCTGCGGCGGCCTCGGTCCCCTCGGCTTCGGGGTCAATTTGCGGCTGGTTGACCACAATGTCAGGTGCCACACCCAGCGCCTGAATTGATCGCCCCGAGGGCGTGTAATAGCGTGATGTCGTCAGACGCATCGCCCCGTCGCCACGCAGCGGGATCAGCGTCTGCACCGACCCCTTGCCAAAGCTTTTGGTCCCCACAACAATCGCCCGGCGATGGTCCTGCAAGGCCCCTGCCACGATTTCCGATGCCGAAGCCGACCCGCCGTTGATCAGCACCACAATGGGTTTGCCCATCGCCAGATCACCCGCCTCGGCGTTGTAGCGTTCACCGTCTGATGTATCACGACCGCGGGTCGAAACGATTTCGCCCTGTTCCAGAAACGCATCCGACACCATGATCGCCTGGTTCAGCAGGCCGCCCGGATTGTTGCGCAGGTCAATCACGAAACCCGTCACATTCTCCATCCCGCCCAGCTCGGCCACCGATTTTGCCAGCTCTTCCTGCAACCCGCTCATCGTCTGGTCATTGAACGTGGTCACCCGCAGCACCGCCACATTGCCCACCACCCGGCTGCGCACTGCCACCAGCTTGATCGTGTCGCGGATGATCGAAATGTCGAACGGTTCTTCCACGCCTTCGCGCACAACCGTGATCACGATTTCTGACCCTACCTCGCCGCGCATCATGTCGACTGCTTCGTCCAGCGTCAGGCCCAGCGTGCTTTCGCCATCCACATGCGTGATGAAATCACCCGCTTCCACCCCCGCCGCATCCGCCGGCGTGCCGTCCATGGGTGATACAACCTTGACGTAACCCTCTTCCTGGCTCACCTCGATACCAAGCCCGCCGAATTCGCCCCGCGTCTGCACCCGCATATCCGCGAAATCATCTGCCGACAGATAGCTTGAATGTGGATCAAGCGATGTCAGCATCCCGTTGATCGCCGCCTCGATCAGCTCTTCGCTGTTGGTTTCTTCAACATACTGGCTGCGGATGCGTTCGAAGATATCACCGAACAGATCAAGCTGTTCGTAAACCGTCGTATCGGCACCCCCATCCTGCGCCAGCAATGGCCCAGCAACCTGCGTTGTGAACAGGGCCGCCAGTATGGCCCCGGTGCTGGCCGCCAGAAGTAGCTTTTTCATCGCACGTCCGTCCTTTTTCTATGGCCCCACAGTCACTCTGCGTTCAGGGCAAACCATTCCGCCGGATCAACCGGCTCCGAGCCGCGTCTCAGCTCGATATAAAGCGTTTCTGTCTCGCCTGCGCCACTGCCGTTTTCAGAAGCCGCAAGAATTTCATCCGTTGCAACCGCCCCACCCATCAGCCCCAGCGGCGCGCCAGCTGCAACAACTTCGCCAACTTCTCCATATAGCGCAGTCATTCCGGCAAGTATCACAAGATAGCCCCCACCGGGTTCAAGGACCATCACATTTCCGTAGTCAAGCAACGGCCCAAGGTAACGGATTGTTGCGGCATGTGGCGCGGTCACAAGGGCCTGCTGACGTGTGGCCAGCGTAAGGCCCGGGCGGCGGACACCGGCAGCGTCTGCCTCATTTGCCCGCCGTATCACAACGCCGAACGCAGGCAGCGGCAAGCGCCCCTTCTGATCGGTAAAATCCTGATTTTCGTTTTCCGACAGCGTCAGCCCACCGGCAAAGGCCTCAAGCGTGTCGGCGCTTTCCAGCAGGCCGCGCAGCACTTCGGGGTCTTCGGTAAAGCGGCGCGGCAGATCGGTCCGGTCAGAAATTGCCTGACTCAGTGCCGTACGCGCTGTCTGCGCTGTGGCAAGCCCTGTCTTCAGCGTCTCACCCGCCGCCACCTGCAATGCCCGAAGATCGCGCAACTCGGTCAACTGCGCCCGCAGCGCATCAGCCTCGGCCTGCAGGGCAGGCGTCACCTCTGTCAGCAACAGCCCAGATTGCACCGTGCCCACCGGTCCCGACGGATGCAACAGCAACAACGGGCCCGGTTCCGATTCAAGCTGGGACAGAACGCCCAGCAACTGGGCCACCTGTTCTGACTTGGCATCGAATTCCAGCTGCAGGCCAGCCTCGCGGATCGCGGCCTGGCGCAATGCCTCGCGCAGCGCGGCCAGCCCCTCTTCGTAGGCGCGGATGGTCTGCGACAAGGCAGCAACCCTGTCACGTGCGCCGGTCGCCACCTCAAGCGCCTGCACGGCTTCGGCCAGATTGGCGCTGGCCGCCGCCGCCGCCGCTGCAACATCCTCGGCCCGCGCCGGTGACAACATCAGCAGAACAAGGGCAACGCTGCGCCAGATCATGGGATCAGCAGGCTTTGCCCGGTCATTTCTGCGGGCTGAGGCAACCCCATCAGGGCCAGCACAGTGGGCGCAAGATCAGCAAGGCGTCCGTCACGCAGCTTTGCCCCGGGCGGCCCCCCCACCAGAATTACCGGCACAGGATTGGTCGTATGTGCCGTATGCGGCCCACCTGTGACAGGATCGACCATCAGTTCGCAGTTGCCATGGTCCGCCGTCACGATCATTGCCCCACCAGCCGTCTCCAGCGCAGCCAGCGCTTGCCCCAACCCCGCATCCACCGCCTCGCAGGCCGCTATCGCCGCAGACAGGATGCCCGTGTGCCCGACCATGTCCGGATTAGCAAAATTGACAACGATCAGGTCATGATTCGCCTGAATGGCCCCCACAAGGGCTGTGGCAACCTCGGCTGCAGACATTTCGGGCTGCAAGTCATAGGTCGCCACCTTTGGCGACGGCGCCATATAACGCGCCTCGCCCACAAAGGGCACCTCGCGCCCCCCGTTCAGAAAGAACGTCACATGCGGGTATTTTTCCGTTTCAGCCAGACGGAACTGCGTCTTGCCATGGGCAGAGACCCATTCGCCCAAGGTGTTGGCAATGCTGCGTTTGGGATAGGCCGTGTTCATGAATGCGGCATGTGCCGCCGAATATTCAACCATGCCCAGCCGCACCGCCCAGGCGGGCCTGCGCCCGGTGGCAAAGGCCGTAAAGGCCGGATCGCACAAGGCCTGCAGGATTTCGCGCGCGCGGTCGGCGCGGAAGTTCAGGCAGAACAGGCCGTCGCCATCCGACACGCCACTGTAGCCCGCAACTACGGATGGCGCGATGAATTCATCGGTTTCCCCGCGGCTATAGGCAGCGGCAACGGCAGCTGCAGCATCGGGCACATTTTCGCCCACACCATAGACCATTGCCGCAAAGGCCCGGCTGACACGGTCCCAGCGGTTGTCCCGGTCCAGCGCCCAGTAGCGGCCAATCACCGTGGCGATGATCGCCCCCGGTGGCAGCGCCGCCTGCAACTGCGCCATGAACCCCGCACCAGAGGATGGCGCCACATCGCGTCCATCTGTGATCGCGTGAACGGCAACCGGCACACCTGCTGCCGTTATGGCCTGCACGGCCGCAATCAGATGGGTGATGTGCCCATGCACCCCACCATCCGACACCACACCTATCAGATGCGCCGTTCCGCCGTTTTCCTGCAGCGTGGCGATCATCTCCAGCAGCGCCTCGTTGCGGGCAAAGCTGCCGTCCTCGACCGCAAGATCAATGGCCCCAAGGTCCATCGCCACCACGCGGCCCGCGCCGATGTTGGTATGGCCGACCTCTGAATTGCCCATCTGTCCGCGCGGCAGGCCCGCGTCTGGTCCATGCGTGATCAGCTGTGCATGCGGGCAGGTCGCCCAGATACGGTTGAAATGCGGCACATGCGCCAGCGCCGGCGCATTGGCCACCGGACTTGTACCAATGCCCCAACCATCCAGAATGCACAGCACAACAGGTTTGTTCATGGATCAGCCCTTCATCGCGTCTTTCGCGGTGTAGCCGCCGCCCCGCCCGCGCGCCACGATTTTTCGTCGAAAAATCGTATGGTGCAGTAAGGGATCACGATTTTTCGACGAAAAATCGTGGCCTCAGGACGCCGTTTCCAGACAATGCCGCCGGAAAGCGCGTTTCAACATGTCAAGTTCCGCGCGCAAAAGATCAATTTCCGCGCGCACGTCATCTTCCATTGCAACGCCCGTGATCACCGTGAAATGCCCCAGAACATCCGCTGCCCCCACTTCGCGGATCAGGAAGGTTTGCACCCCTTCGCTCAGCAATTCCGCCGGGATCGGCAGACGCAGCGCCCAGGCCCCTGGCTGGCCCTCTGCAGGCTGCACCGTCAAGCCTGCAACCACCTGTTCCAGATGCAGTGCTTCCAGCTTTGGCTCACCCGCCACGCCCGTCAGCACCGCTTCCCATACACCCGCCCTGATGCGTGTTTTCGTCAGCATGCCATGTCCCTAAAACTCTGCCCGCGGGCGACGGCTGAATGTCACATCCCGCAGAATGATCTGGTTCATCTCTGGCCCTTCGAAGATCAGGTCCACCCACAGCCGCTCGACCCGTTTTTCGTTGATCTTCGTGTAGGCCAGATCGAATTCCACCATCACGTCCTGTTCGTTCAGCGGCAATTCCCGCACGATCTGTTCCACGTTCGGCCCGTGCTTGATGTTCAGCCGGGCGAAAATTTCCAGCGGCTTTTCCATTTCCACGATCACGTCCATGCGGATCAGATGCTTCATCTTCAGCCCACGCGCCGCATCTTCCGGCAAATCCAGCACCAGCGACAGGAACGATCCGTCAAACCGGAACACATCCATCCGAAAGCCGAACGGCGCAATATCCGTTTCCCGTGTATTACGCACCTGGCGCACTGTCAGTTCCGACCGCCTGCAATCATGAAACAGCGTCGCCCCATCGCAAATCTGCGCTTTTGCCGGCGCCGAAGAAATGCCTGGCACCGGGATCGGCCCGTGCCACATCATTGGCCGCCATGCCCAGTCTGTGCCCAGGGGCTTGCGCATCGCATGGCTGCCGATCACGGGCAGCGCCAGTCGGTGTTCCGCCAGATGGATCACCCGGTCCAGTTGCCGCCGCAACGCCCGTGCCTTGCCCCGCAGCCCGCGCAACTGTTCCAGATCCATCGCAGGCGCCGTATCCGCAAGCTCTGCCCAGCGCTGTTGCACGCGGCGTTGCATTACCCGGTCAAGAAGGCTGGTCAGGCGCGACATGTGTTTCCGTTCGTTTCCCCTTTCGCAACAATGGCGTAACTGTTGCGATTTCGTCAACGATAGGGCTAGCATGAAAGAAGTTAAAGACTTCTCCCCACGTCAGTTAACATTCTGCCCTGCGCAAAAGGTTAGGGTGTGGCCGGATTGGCCCGCCGCATCGCCAGCAGTGCCGCGTCCAGCAAGGCCTCGCCACTGTCTTCGGTCCCCGCGGGCACATCCACCGTGATGGTGACAAGCCGCCCGGCCACAGGTTCCACCCCGCGCCAGTATTCGCCCACCGCCCCATCCCGTATCCGCATCACAAAGGCCGTTCCCACGGATTTCGCCTGCACAATCTCAACCGTACTCGCCCGGCCGGACCGGCTCAGCGCAGCCCGTCCCTGCGCGGATGTGAAATAATCCGCAAGGCTTTGCCCCCCGCCCGCCAATACCTGCGCCGAGCCT
The DNA here is from genome assembly GCA_046049665.1 of Pseudomonadota bacterium. Taxonomy (GTDB): domain Bacteria; phylum Pseudomonadota; class Alphaproteobacteria; order Rhodobacterales; family Rhodobacteraceae; genus JAAFHS01. The sequence continues at coordinate 34,944 of JBJOQW010000203.1, forward strand.
GCAGGCCCGATCGCCGTCGTCAGCAGCGCTGGTGCCGTGTCCAGATCATCCCGGCAGCGGCCCATTACGACCACCGCCGTATCACCCTCTTCGCGCCCCGCCCGACGGTCAATGCAATAGCCCCGCGGCAAGCCCACCTGAACGGCCCCGTCCAGAACCGGGGCCGCGCGCGGCGATGAAAACGCAATCGGCGCTGTCGGCAGGCCCTGCACGCAAGCTGCCAGCACCACAACAGACAGAAGACCTGCCTTACTGGTCCATGTAGACATGGCTCTCCGCTTTCGCACCCGGATGCGTGACCGCGCCATAGCGTGCGCCACCCACCAGCCGCGCGAATTTGTGCACAGCACCCGAGGTATAGGCCGTCTTGCGTGGACCTTTCCAATTGGCCTTGCGCGCCGCCAGCTCGGCGTCAGACACCGCCACCGACAATTCACCCGTCAGCGCATTCAGCGTGATCACATCACCATTCTGCAGCAGCGCAATCGGCCCGCCATGCGCCGCTTCCGGCCCCACATGGCCCACGCAGAACCCCCGCGTCGCACCGCTAAAGCGCCCGTCCGTGATCAGCGCCACCTTCTTGCCCATGCCCTGACCGCTCAGCGCTGCCGTCGTTGACAGCATCTCGCGCATGCCAGGCCCCCCCGCTGGCCCCTCGTTGCGGATGACGATCACTTCGCCTTCCTTGTATTCACGCGCCTTTACCGCCGCAAAGGCATCTTCCTCACATTCAAACACCCGCGCTGGCCCGCTGAACACCTGTTCTTCCGGCGTCATCCCCGCTACTTTCACAATCGCACCGTCTGGCGCCAGATTGCCCTTCAGGCCAACAACACCGCCCGTCTTGGTGATCGGCGTTGCAACCGGATAGATCACGCGGCCATCAGCCTCGCCCTTGATCTCTTCCAACTCCTCGCCCAGCGTGCGCCCCGATGCCGTCATGCAATCCAGATGCATCAGCCCCGTCTTGGCCAGTTCCTTCATCACCACCGGCACGCCGCCAACCTCGTACAGGTCCTTGGCCACGTATTTGCCGCCCGGCCGCAGGTCCACGAAATACGGCGTGTCGCGCATGATATCGGCCACATCGAACAGATCGAAATCAATGCCCGCCTCATTCGCCATCGCAGGCAGGTGCAGCGCCGCATTCGTGCTGCCCCCCGTGCAGGCCACCACCCGCGCCGCGTTTTCCAGCGATTTGCGCGTCACGATATCGCGTGCCCTGATGTTCTTTTCGATCAAGTGCATTACCGCCACGCCCGATGCCTCACCATACTGATCGCGCGATTCATAAGGTGCCGGAGCCCCCGATGAATTCAGCAAGGCCAGACCAATCGCCTCACTCACACAGGCCATCGTATTCGCCGTATACTGCGCCCCGCAAGCCCCGCTGGATGGGCAGGCCACGCGCTCCATGATATCCAGCTCTGCCTCGGACATTGCCCCCGCCTGCACCTTGCCCACGGCCTCGAACATGTCTTGAACCGTAATGTCCTTGCCCTGATAGCGGCCCGGCAGGATGGACCCGCCATAAATAAAGACCGACGGCACGTTCAGCCGGATCA
>JBJOQW010000204.1:0-20555 GCA_046049665.1 Pseudomonadota bacterium
TTGTCAAATACCAGCCGCACGGCGCGTTCGCGCACTTCGGGGGAAAACTTGTTCGTTGTCTTGCTCATGATGCTCCATCCTACTCAGGAGTTGGAGCCTCCGGCAAACCCGGCGCGGTTCAATCAGTGGGGAGTATCTGGTGACCAAACGATTGTGCGTCGCATGGTCTACCTGCACGCCGCGTGCTGCCAGGATCTCTTCCATATCCCTTACGACACCGTATGGCTCAGGTACAAGGCGACCGCGAAGAAGATGACTTCTTGTGGGAATTGAGCGCCCCTGAGACCGTCCATCCTTCAGCATACGTCGGTCAAGAACCAAAGTTGGCTACAGAACCGCGTGGCGCTCATCATTGGGGCCATCGGCTGGCTGACCTGGCGCGAGACGTACATTGCGCGCGATATGACGACGGAAAGTACGGACGTGTAGGTGGCGATTTCTGTGCAGAAATCGGTCCGGAATTTTCGAAAATTCCGGTGCGCCCGAATGACGCCGTTGCGCCAGGGCAGGGAGGAGCGTACGGGGTGGTTACGGACGGGAAAGGCGGCAGAGCTAGGGTCGCGGGTCAACGCTGCACCCAGTGAGGACGCCGATGCCCGACACTTCGCCCATTCTGAACCTGCCCTATATCCTGCCTGCCCAGGCGCAAAAGCATGTGACGCATAATGAGGCGATCCAGCTTTTGGACATGATCGTACAACTGGCGGTGACCAGCCGCACGCAGACGGTGCCACCGGCAACACCGACCCTTGCCGACAGATATATCGTTGCAGTGGCGGCTACGGGGGCATGGGCCGGGAAAGACAACCAGATTGCAGTCTGGGGTGAAACGGGTTGGGTCTTTGTCACGCCGCTGGCTGGCTGGCAGGCCTATGTCACGGCTGAGGGCGCTGAAGCGATTTTCGATGGTACGGCCTGGACTGTGCTTGGTGTGCCGACACAGGTGCCCTTGCTAGGCATCAACGCGACAGCAGACGCGACAAACCGGCTGACGGTGGCATCCGCGGCGACGTTGCTGAACAATGCGGGGGCGGGACATCAGGTAAAGGTCAACAAGGCATTGCCCGCTGACACGGCAAGTTTGCTGTTTCAGACCGGATTTTCGGGCCGGGCGGAAATGGGTTTGGCTGGCAATGATGATTTCAGCGTCAAGGTCAGTGCAGATGGCAGCACCTTCAACACAGCAATGCAGGCAGAAGCGGCGACCGGTGCGGTGACGCTGCCGCAGCCCATGCGCCTGGGCGGGCAGGCGGCAGATCCGGCCAGCCCGATGAATGGCACGATGTGGCTGAACACGACAACGGGTGAGGTCAAGCTGCGCACTGCCGGGGCTACAATTGCAGTGGGTGCCGGAGGGGGCGGAGGCGGTGTATCTGACGGTGACAAGGGTGATCTGACAGTTTCGGGCGCAGGCACGATCTGGACGATTGATGCCGGGGCTGTTGATCTGTCCAAGATGGCTGATCTGGCAAGTGGCACCATCATCGGGCGGGTGACAGCGGGCACCGGCGACCCCGAGGCGCTGACGGCAAGCCAAGTGCGGAGCATGCTGAACGTGGCCAATGGAGCCACGGCCAACAGTGCAGATGCCACACTTTTGGCGCGGGCAAACCATACGGGGACGCAGGCTGCCACTACGATTTCGGGGCTTGCAGCAGTCGCTACCAGTGGGTCGGCAGCGGATCTGGGGGCTGGCCTTCTGCCAGCCGCGCGGTTTGACGATGCATCGCATGGGCCAAGGGCGGGCGGTGCATTGCACGCGCAGGCCACAGTGGTGACGGCGGGTTTCATGTCGGGGGCAGACAAGGCCAAGCTTGACGGTGTGGCCGCCGGGGCCACGGCGAACAGTGCGGATGCCACGCTTTTGGCGCGGGCAAACCATACAGGCACACAGGCTGCCAGCACGATCAGCGATTTCGCGGCAGCGGTGGCGGCAACGGCTGCGGTGGCTGCGAACACGGCCAAGGTCAGCAATGCGACACATACGGGGGATGTAACGGGCAATGGTGCGCTGACAATCACCGACGGTGCTGTCAGCTATGCCAAGATGCAGGATGCTGGTCCAAATACGGTTCTTGCCCGGGCTGCGGCAACCGCTGGTGATCTGGGTGAAGTGGCGCTGGCCCCTTCGCAATTGCTGGGGCGCGGAGCAAGCGGTGATGTGGGCGCTATTACCCTTGGTGCGGGTCTGGCCATGACGGGCACAACCTTAAGCGCCGCAGGCGGGGGCAGCAGCACGGACCTGACCTATGATGCCGCCACCCGCACTGTTGCATGCAGCACCGGGACAGATGCCGTACTGCCGTTGGTCGCCCCGGCGGCGGCGGGCCTTGCACCGGCTTCGGGCGGTGGAACGGTCAATTTCTTGCGGGCAGATGGTACTTGGGCGGCACCTGCGGGTGGGGTGGCATTGGGCTTGGGTGATTGGTGGCAAAGCTTCCGGATCGTGCCGACAATCACTCAGTTCGGGGTTTTTGTCGGGGCGGCCCTTTCATCAGGGACCAACACCTCATCCATCCCCAGTTCTGCCGCGTTTGGCCATAACCCATGGGGGGCGTTCATCCGCAGCAGCACAACGGCCAATTCGGGCTATCGTTATCAGACCTCGATCCTGACAACGATGTTCTTTGGTGGGGGAGTGGCCTACAAATTCCGGGCCAAGTTCCTGTGGCGCGCGTTCACCAACAATACGGTCAGGCTTGGGTTTCATGACACGGCCAACAACACCGATGCGCAAGACGGGGCGTATTTTGAGGTGATCGGGTCGACCATTGCGGCCAAGACTGCCTACTCGAACACACGCACACAGGCGGCCAACACCTACACTGCGCTGATCGACACGGTCTATACATTTGATATTGATGTGAACGAAGATGCCACTGCGGCCCGGCTGCGGGTCTATGAAGGGCTGAACGCAAATGCCGTGCTGGACGAAACGATTGTGACGAACATTCCAAACCTTTATGCCAGAGCATTCGGGGCGGGACTTGTAGCAACAAACTCAGGCACTGTGGCTGCGGATATCGGTATCGCTTACGAACTTGGGATCGGTACGGTGCCTGCGTTTCTGCGCGCCATTGGCTGAAGATCTGCATCTGTCTGATGACATGGCCCTGCCCCGGAAATGCCGGAGCGGGGCCTGTTCATTTGACAAGGCTCGTTCATTTGACAGGGCAATGACACCCGCATAGTTAGATTGGCAGGCAGAACAGGAAAACCTTCATGCGGATCGCAATGATCGGAACGGGCTATGTGGGCCTTGTATCCGGAGTTTGTTTCTCGGACTTTGGTCACGACGTTATCTGCGTTGACAAGGACCCGGCAAAGATTGCGGCGCTGCAAGCCGGCAAAACACCGATCTTTGAGCCGGGGCTGGAAGACCTGATGGCCAAGAACGTGGGCGCGGGGCGGTTGTCGTTCACGCTTGATCTGGCATCGGCGGTGGCGGGGGCGGACGCAGTGTTCATTGCGGTGGGCACGCCAACGCGGCGGGGGTCTGGCCATGCGGACCTGACCTATGTGATGGCGGCGGCGGCGGAAATTGGCGCGGCACTGACGGGTTACGCGGTGGTGGTGACGAAATCGACGGTGCCGGTGGGCACGAACCGGGCGGTGGCCGAAGCGGTTCGGGGTGCAAATCCGGGGGCGGATTTTGATGTGGCATCCAACCCGGAGTTCCTGCGCGAGGGTGCTGCGATTGATGATTTCATGCGACCTGATCGTGTGGTGATCGGGGCGGAATCGGAGCGGGCGAAGAAGGTGATGGGTGACATCTATCGCCCGCTGTCCTTGCGGGAATTTCCGGTGGTTTACACGGGGCTGGAATCGGCGGAAATGATCAAATACGCGGCGAACGCGTTTCTGGCGACCAAGATCACCTTCATCAACGAAATCGCGGCTTTGTGCGAAAAGGTGGGGGCGGATATCAAGGCGGTGTCCAAGGGCATGGGCATGGACGGACGCATTGGCAACAAGTTCCTGCATGCGGGTCCGGGCTATGGCGGTTCTTGTTTTCCCAAGGATACCAAGGCCTTGGCGCGGATCGGGCAAGACCATGCGGTGCCGATGCAGATCGTGGAAACGGTCATCAAGGTGAATGACGAGGTCAAGCGCCGGATGATCGACAAGATCGAAGACCTGTGTGACGGGCATCTGCGCGACAAGACGATTGTGGTCCTGGGTGTGACGTTCAAGCCGAACACAGATGACATGCGTGATGCGCCTTCGCTGACGATTGTACCGGCACTGGTGGGGGCAGGGGCCAAGGTGCGAGTAGTTGATCCTGAAGGGCGGCGCGAGGGGGAAGAAATGCTGCCGGGCGTGGTCTGGTCGGACAATCCGTATGGGGCGGCGAACGGGGCGGATCTGATCGTGATCCTGACGGAATGGAACGAGTTCCGCGCACTGGACCTGCCGCGCTTGGCCAAGAAGATGACGCATGCGCGCATGGCAGATTTGCGCAACATCTATAACGCAGATGAAGTGCGGGCGGCAGGGTTTACGGATTATGTGGGGGTCGGGCGGTAGGCTGACTGCGGCCTGCTGCGCTGAAAGGAAGGCCGGGGATGTCAGGGTCGGATGAGATTGAGCTGCAGCGCGCGGGCAATGCTGACAAGCCGATCATTGAAAACCTGATCCAGCTTTATCTGTATGACATGGCCGGGGCCCACCCGTTTCCCGTTGGTGAGGACGGGCGCTATGACTACGGCTTTCTCGAACAGTTTTGGCAGCACCCCTATCTGTTCCGTGTGGGCGGTGAGATTGCGGGCTTTGCGCTGGTGATTGATCATTGTCCGATCACGGGCCAGGACAACCGCTTTTTCATGGCTGAATTCTTCGTCATGCGCCCCTATCGGCGGCAGGCAGTTGGGCGCATGATGTTTCGCAGGATATGTGCCTTGCATCCGGGAAAGTGGCATGTGGCGCATCAGACGCAGAATGTGCTGGCCGATACGTTCTGGACGGCGGCCTTTGGCAGCCGCGGCGTAGAAACCTTTGGCGCGCGGCATGATGGGGCGGATTGGATTCTGCGGGCGTTTGAGGCCTATGTGTAAGTCGGGCGATAGGCGCATACAACGATTTTTAGAATGTCGGCTCTTTGACATTCTCCCACCAGTGCTTTCGCACACCAAACCGCAAAAAGACTGATTCCAGAATTTTCCAGAACCCAATGGCTTCGAGTATTGGATTTACGTGATCTGTCAGGAGACAGTAATAACTATCTGAACCGGGTAGGTGATGAAAGGTGTGGTGACGTGTCGATTGAAACAGCCCGGTGCGCTGTAGAACCTTGATGATTTTCAAGTTGCGTTCCGGGCGGGTATGCGACCAGCGATGGATCACGTTGGTGAGAAAGCCGAAAATACACGCAAAGATGATTGTCAGTGACATTAGCCCCGCCAACCAGAAAAGCAGGCCAACGATGATGACTGCAGTCCAAATGTAAAGGTGTGTAACCAGGTTTGAAAGTTCAAAGACAAACATATCTTCGTCATGATGAAGATGGCTGGGCTTAATATAGTGCGGTCCTATAATTGGCCAATCCGGATGGCCATAGTTATCAACAAGCCAGTGGAAGCACCCGGTTGCAAAATCAGCGAGCCAAAGTCCAATGAGGATTGAAGCACCGATCGACATAAGTTCGCTTAGCCACGCCATCACCATTTCCTTGCTGACCACGACCACAATGAAACCGTTCATGTGCAGGATATAGACGGGGTGATAGTAGAACAACGCAAAACGTCGTACCAACGCGCTTTTGTTGCGGTAATCTGAAGAACTTCTGGGAGTGTTGAGTCATAAAATGCGCAGAACGCGCGTAGTAACGCCCACCCGGCGGTCAGGCACTTCCCTCTTGTTGCGGACTTATTCTGAAATAGCCGGCCCGCGCAGGTGTGCGCGGGCGTTCGGCATTCGAACTGGTCCACTGGACCATTTCATCCGGGCCGGTGGCCCGCCGTCCCTCACCCCTTCGCCCCCTGCCCGCGTGCATAGACATCCTCATACCGGGTGATGTCATCCTCTCCCAGATAGGTGCCCGTCTGCACCTCGATCAGCACCATAGGCACCTTTCCGGGGTTTTCCAGCCGGTGTTTTGCGCCCAAGGGGATGTAGACCGACTGGTTTTCTGTCACCAGCGTCACACTGTCATCCACCGTCACGCGCGCTGTGCCTGAGACCACGATCCAGTGCTCGGCCCGGTGGACGTGGCTTTGCAGCGAAAGCGCCGCGCCGGGATGCACCACGATGCGTTTGACCTGAAACCGGTCGCCCAGGGCCAGCGTTTCAAACCAGCCCCAGGGCCGGTGATCGCGCGGGAATGTCTCGGCCTGCCGCGCGCCCTTGGCCTTCAATGCGGCCACCGCCTGCTTCACCTCTTGCGCGCGGGATTTGTCGGCGACCAGCACCGCATCCGGCATGGCAATCGCGATCATGTTCTCCAGCCCGATGCCCACCAGCGCCACGCCATCCGCCTCACTGCGCAGCAGGCTGTTCGTGCAATTCAGCGCCGTGACCGCGCCATGCGCCACGTTGCCGGCCGCATCCGGACCTGCCTCGCGCCAGACGGCCTGCCAGTCACCCAGATCAGACCAGCCCGCGCCAAAGGGCATTGCGACAATGTTCCTGGCCCGCTCCATTACGGCATAGTCGATCGAGATATCGGCCACAGCTTGCCAGGGCGCGGCTGCCAATCGCAGGAAGGCAAGGTCCACCTCGGCCCCATCTACGGCCGCCTGCACGGGTAGCAACAGATCGGGGGCATGGGCGCGCACGGCATCAATCAGCACGCGCGCCTGCATCAGGAAAATTCCGGCGTTCCACAGGTATGATCCGTCGGCAAGCATTGCTTCTGCCGCGTCTGCTTGTGGCTTTTCAACAAAACAGTCCAATGCAGCCGGGCCATCGCCCGCCGCACTTGCCATTTTCAACCAGCCATAGCCGGTTTCCGCCCTGTCTGGCGTAATACCGAAAGTCACGATCTTCCCCGCCTTTGCAGCTGGCAGCGCGCTGGCCACTGCGGCACGAAAAGCGGCGGCATCCGGGATCACATGGTCAGACGGGGCCACCAGCAGCATCGCATCGCCGTCCTGTGCAACCACATGCAAGGCCGCGGCCAGAATGGCAGGGGCCGTGTTGCGCGCCGATGGTTCGATGAGAATGGCTTGGGGTGGGCAACCAATCGCTGCCATCTCATCGGCAACGATAAACCGGAAATCACTGTTTGTAACCACCACCGGTGCGGCATAGCCCGCCCCTGACAACCGCTGTGCCGCGGCCTGAAACAGGGTCACCTTGCCCGCCAAAGGCACAAACTGCTTGGGATAACTTTTGCGCGAAAGGGGCCAAAGGCGTGTGCCTGACCCCCCGCATAACAGAACAGGCGTGATCTTTGTCATGCGATCTTCCAACTGGTTTTCCCGCAGCATCGGGCAGCATTCCCTTGCTTGCAAGGGCCCGTGCATAAACGCGGCATTTACCGCGACATTCATAGCAAAGGCCTGATTTTGGCCACGATTGGGTAACAGCCCGCAAATCCCTTTTGCCCATTCTGACCCCGGGTGTGAAAAATTGGGGTAAGGTGGGGTGTATTCCTTTACCGTTGTCGGAACATTTTCCGACGCGCCGCTTGCGGTTGTGTCGGGCATTACTGACCTGTTCTTGCGCACGCAAGACGGTAACGTTTCCTTATATGCCGCAGGCCGCGCCGGTGGTGGTGTATTGTCATTGAACGTGACTACGGGCATCACCCTGAACGATTTCGTGACGGTCCCTGCCAATGGCACCTTGTCCGCGCCGTCACGGCTTGGGGTGATTCCGATCAATGGTGTACCAAGCCTGATCCTGACTGGCCCGGGTGGCACGCTGGTCGGCGGCTACCGCATCGAGGCTGACGGCAGCCTTGGCGCTCAGGCCGTGATCACAAGCAGCCCAACATCCGTGATCACGGCGCAGGCCATTGCCGAGATCGGCGGCAACCAGTTCCTTTACACAACACCCCAAGGCAGCAATGCCATCATCGTGGGGCAAGTCTCGGCCAGCGGGGCCATGACAACGCAGCAAACCGTCAGCCTTGGCGTGGTTGTCGCCGGGCGCGATGTTAGCGATCTGACCCTTGTCAATGTCGGCGCGGCCCGGATGCTGGTGGTCAGTTCTGCCGCACGCGACGAGATTGACATTTTCACCATCGCTGCAGATGGCCGTCTGACACTGACAACCACCTTTGGCGTGATCGACGGGCTATGGGTGGATGAGCCTGCCGCGATGACAGCGGTGCAGCTAAACGGTCTGACCTACCTTGTGCTGGGGGCAACCGGATCATCTTCTCTGACTGTGCTGCGGCTGGATGCAAATGGCGCTGTGACGGTTGTGGACCATGTGATCGACACATTGGATACCCGGTTTGATGCCGTTCAGGCCGTGGCCTCGGTCAGTGTGGCGGGGCGTGCCTTTGTGTTGGCGGGCGGAGCAGATGATGGTGTGAACCTGTTTGCCCTGATGCCGGATGGCCGACTTGTGCTGGTATCAACCGTGCTGGATGCAGCCGGCCTTGGCATGACAAACGTTACTGCATTGACAGCGCAGGTAACTGGCAATGGCATTGATATCTTCGTGGCAGGCGAAGGATCGGGTATCACGCGGCTTCGGGTTGATCTGGGCACACTGGCCCTCCCGCAGTTCGGCACATCGGCAGCCAATGTGCTGGTGGGTGGGGCTTCGGGTGACAACCTGTTTGGCGGGGCGGGAAATGACAGCCTGTCAGCTGGAGCAGGGCGCGATATCCTGTCGGATGGTGAGGGGGCCGATACCCTGACAGGTGGTACAGACGCTGATATCTTTGTGATGTCGGCCGATGGCGCAACTGACCTGATCACCGATTTCCAACTGGGCACAGACCGGATCGACCTGTCCGAATGGGGGCGTGTCTATGATCTGACCGGGCTCACATGGCTAGCTCGGCCTAACGGGTTTGCCCTGTCGTTCGGCGGCGAAATGCTGGAGGTGCAGACCAGCAACAACGCGGCCCTGAATGCTGCCAATTTCGTGTCGGCTGATTTCTTTGGCCTGTGGCATCTGACAGGCGCGGTGCCCATCGGGTTTGCGCCTCCGCCTTTGAACGGTGGCAATGACTATTTTACCGCCACCGGGACGGCCGACATTCTGGATGGCGGTGAAGGGTATGATACTGTCAGCTACGCCAATGCCACAGCCGCCGTCACGGTAGACATGACAACGCCACAGGCTGGCATTGGGTTTGCCGAAGGCGATGTCTTCATCGGAATTGAACAGCTTGAGGGAAGCGCTTTCTCTGACCTGATCCGCGGGACATCGGGCGCTGACGTACTGGATGGTGCAGGCGGCAATGACACGCTTGAGGGGCGGTCAGGCAATGATACCCTGTTGGGCGGCGCGGGCCGCGATGTGTTGCGGGCCGGTCTGGGCGTAGTCGTGCTGAATGGCGGCAGTGGTGTTGATACCGCCGATTACAGTCTTGCGACAGCCGCAGTGCAGGTCAATCTGGGCACTGGGCTGGTTGGCGGTGCGGCATCGGGCCATGTTTACCAAAGCATCGAACAACTGGTTGGCAGTGCTTTCGACGATTTGCTGATCGGCTCGGGTGGCACTGGCCAGTATTCCGGCGGTGCGGGGAATGACACGATTCTCGGGGCCGGGGGCAATGACCTGATCTTGGGGGGTGATGGGAATGATGTGCTGCACTCGGGTGAGTTCGCCGAAATTCTCGTGGGGGGCGCCGGTTACGATGTGGTCGACTTCAGCCTGTCGGTATGGGCGCTGCGGCTTGATCTGCTGAATTCCGCAAACAGCTCGGGTTTTGGATATTTTGACAATTACCAAGAGATCGAGGCCTTTGTCGGCACCAGTTTCAATGACACGCTGCTAGGCAGTGCTTCGGCAGAAGAACTGTACGGCAGCCTTGGCGATGACGTGCTTGATGGTCGTGGCGGGTCTGACCTGCTTTATGGCGGCGCGGGTAATGACACCCTGCTTTCAGCAGGAGCGACGATCCACCTGCAAGGTGACGCCGGATTTGACACGGTCGATCTGGGGGCCGCAACCGCCAGTGTGACAGCGGATGTTCGGGCAGGAACCTTGCGCATTGGCGCAGGTGTGGTGGCTACGCTGGCCGGAGTCGAAGGCGTGACAGCCACCGCCTTCAACGACACGCTGTACGGCAGCGCGGGTGCCGAGCTGCTGTCGGGCGGTGCGGGGGATGATGTTGTGGGCGGGCGCGGTGGGGGCGATACGCTGTGGGGGGGTGCCGGGTATGACCTGCTCGATTACAGCGGGGCAGTGCAGGGGGTGCTGGTTGATCTGGTCACCCCGGCGCTGAACGGCGGCGGGGCGGCGGGCGATGTGACATCGGGGTTTGAGGCGCTGACGGGGTCGGCCTTTGCCGACACATTGCGCGGCTCGGTGGCGACCGAGACGATCTTTGGCGGTGCGGGCGATGATGTGCTGGCGGGCAACGGCGGGTTTGACGTGTTGTCGGGCGGTGCGGGCAATGACTGGATCTATGCCAGCGCCTGGGGCGAGACGTTTGCAGGCGATGCGGGCTGGGATCTGGTGGATTACAGCCTGTCGCCCTGGGGCTTTGTGCTTGATCTGCTGGACAACCGGACCAGCACGCATTTGGCGCTGTTTGACAGCTACAGCGGGATCGAAGTGTTCTTCGTGTCGCAGCATGATGATGTCGTGCTGGGCAGTTATGGCTTCGAGGTGATCTACGGTCTGGCTGGCAATGACATCTTTCACGGGCGCGGCGGGGGGGATGTGTTTTATGGCGGTGCGGGCAATGACCTGATGTCAGCGACGGCCTGGGCCGAACACATGGATGGTGGCGCGGGGTTTGACACGTTTGATTATGGCTATTCCGGCGGGGCCATCCGGCTGGACCTGACCAACCCCGGCACGAACAGCGGCGCTGCCACGGGTGACAGCTTCACCGGCGTCGAGATGTTTTCAGCCACGGCCTTCAACGACACGTTGTACGGCAGCGCGGGTGCCGAGCTGTTGTCGGGCGGTGCGGGGGATGATGTTGTGGGCGGGCGCGGTGGGGGCGATACGCTGTCTGGCGGGCATGGCAACGATACGCTGATCGGCGACACCGGAGACGACCTGCTGTGGGGCGATGATGGGGCGGACGTGTTGAACGGGCAAGATGGCCTTGATCTGGCGGCCTATTGGGCCACAACCGGGGTGGGTGTTGTCGCCGACCTTGCCAATGCCACGCTCAACACAGGATCTGCAGCTGGGGATACTTACCTGTCTGTCGAAGGGCTGCGGGGCACCGAATTGAATGATGTACTGGGTGGGGATGGTGGGGCAAACGTGCTGTTCGGCGGGGCAGGCGCAGACCACTTGTCTGGCCGCGATGGCAATGACAGCCTTTTTGGGGGCGGCGGGGCTGATACGCTGGACGGTGGTGCCGGGTTTGACACCCTGTTCTTTGATGGCGCGGGGGCCGCGCTGCTTGATCTGTTGACGCCTGCAAACAACCGCAACGATGCAATCGGCGATGTGTACACATCAATCGAGGCGTTTCGTGGAACGGCACTGGGCGATGGATTTTATGGTGATGGTGCCGCCAACGGCTTTTACGGTGAAGCGGGCGATGATGTTTTGGCTGGGCGCGCAGGCAACGATACCTTGTCGGGAGGCAGCGGGAATGACTTTCTGAACGGCGGCACTGGTCTGGATCAACTGTATGGTGGCGCGGGCGCTGATCGGTTTGTCTTTGCCAGGGGCGATGGAGCCGATCTGATCTTTGACTTCTCATTTGCCGAAGGTGACCGGTTGCAGATCAGCGCGGCCATGGTCGCACGTGGCGTGAACCCCACTGGTGTGATCCAGCGGTATGGCTCGGTTCAGGGGGGTAATGCGACACTCGATTTTGGCAATGGTGACAGGGTTTCCCTCGTGGGGGTTTCCGGGCTTGATGGCCTTTGGCAGGCGATTCAGATCATCTAGGTCGGGCCACGCCGACAACACGCATTGAATTGCCCCTTTCATATGCGGCTGCAATCGCGCTATCTGCTGGGCCAGTGGTGGTTGAGGGGACGACAGCGTGCCGCAACATGTGTTGGTAACAGGGGGTGCGGGCTATATTGGCGCCCATGCGTGCAAGGTGCTGTCTGCGGCAGGCTTTGTGCCGGTTGCCTATGATAGTCTTGATACCGGCCATGCAGCGGCAGTCAAGTTCGGTCCTTTTGTGCAGGGCGATCTGGCTGACCGCGCAGCGCTGGATGCAGCTTTTGCAGCGTGGAACCCAGTGGCCGTGATGCATTTTGCTGCTCTGTCGCTGGTGGGGGAATCCGTATCGAACCCCGGCCGCTACTGGCGCGTCAATGTGGGCGGATCCTTGAACCTGATCGAGGCTGCATTGGCCGCCGGGTGCCGGAACATGGTGTTTTCATCCACCTGTGCCACCTACGGCGACCACGACGGGGTGCTGCTGGACGAAGACACCCCGCAACGCCCGATCAATGCCTATGGAGCCAGCAAACGCGCGATCGAAGAGATGCTGGGCCATTTCGCCGTCAGTCACGGATTGAACCATGTGATCTTTCGCTACTTTAACGTGGCAGGTGCCGACCCCGACGGCGAGGTGGGCGAGGCGCATGACCCTGAAACCCATCTGATCCCGGTGATGCTGGATGCGATTGCGGGCAAGCGTGATGGGCTGACCTTGCATGGCACTGATTACCCTACCCCCGACGGCACCTGCATCCGCGATTATGTGCATGTCATGGATCTGGCCCACGCACATGTGTTGGGGGTGCAGCACCTGATTGCGGGCAAGGGCAGCCGGGTCTTCAACCTGGGTACAGGGCATGGCTTTTCGGTGCGAGAGGTGATTGATCATGCGCGCCTTGTCACCAATCGCGTCGTGCCTGTCACCGAAGGCCCCCGCCGCGCCGGCGATGCGGCAAGGCTGGTGTCTGGCAGTACGCGGGCGGCCGCAGAACTTGGTTGGGTGCCGGAACGCTCAACCTTGCCGCAAATGATTGCAGATGCCTGGGCATGGGCGCAATCTGGTGGTTACGCGCGCTGATTCTTCGTGTCGGAGCCTACAACATGACCATGGCCAAACCCGTCTCGCCCGCTGCCGAGTTGCACGCCAATGTGGCTGTGCCCTTTGCGCAGGCCCATGCCATGCCAAAATCGGTTTACACATCAGACACGTTTCTGGCGCAGGAACAGCGCCACATCTTTGCCCATGATTGGATATGCGCCGGCCGCGCCGATGCATTGCCCAATTCCGGTGACTATCTGACCATGACAATCGCGGGTGAGCCCGTGATCGTGCTGCGCGATGGCAGCGGGGCGTTGCGCGCCATGTCCAACGTATGCCGACACAGGATGAGCACCCTGTTGACGGGCCGGGGCAACACGCGCAGCATTGTCTGCCCCTATCACGCCTGGACCTATAACCTTGACGGCACCCTGCGCGGGGCCCCTGCCATGGGCCTGAATGAGGAGTTCTGCAAAGACAAGATCGCCTTGCCCGCCTTGCGCGCGGTGGATTGGCTGGGCTGGATCATGGTTACGCTGAACCCCGATGCCCCAGACCCGCACGTGGCCTTGCGCGAGGTTGAAAACCTTGTGGGCTATCTGGATATGGCCAGCTACCGCGAGACGTTCCGTGAAGAATTCCGCTGGGGCACCAATTGGAAGGTGCTGGCCGAGAATTTCATGGAAAGCTATCATCTGCCGGTCTGCCATGCGGGCACTATTGGCGGGTCGGTTGATCTGCTGAAAATGACCTGTCCGGAAGGCAGCCCTGCGTTCAACTATCACTTCATCATGAAAAACGACACGGTGCCGCTGTCGCTTGCGCATCCTTCCAACACGACACTGCAGGGTGATCAGCGGCGCATCACATGGTTGCTTTCAATTTACCCCGCGCTGATGATCACGCTGACGCCGGGGTATTTCTGGTACCTGTCGTTGACACCCGATGGGCCGGGGCATGTGAATGTGCTGTTTGGCGGCGGCATGTCAGCAGACTGGTGTGCAGATCCGCAATCAGATGCGCATTTGGCGGCCGTCAAGGCGCTGCTGGACGATGTGAATATCGAAGACAAGGGCTGTGTCGAACGGGTTTATGCGGGTATTTCGGCCGGGCTTTCGACACCGGGCCCGTTGTCGCACTTGGAACGTCCGAACTTTGAGTTTGCGCAATATCTGGCCAGTCGAATTCCTGCCTGATGCCCGCGGCCCTCATCATTACACATGGTCAGCCGTCTGATCCTGATCAGGCCGAACAGGAACTGGCCACCGTCGCAGCCCAAGTGGCCGATATCCTGCCAGGTTGGCGGGTGGGATCGGCCACATTGGCCGCCGAGGGGAAACTGGCTGCCAGCATCGCCGATCTGGGACCGAAGGGCCTTGTGTTTCCGATGTTCATGGCCTGCGGTTGGTTCACGGGCACCCATTTGCCCAAGCGCCTGTCCGAGGCCGGGGGGGCGGGGTGGCGGCCGAGCATGCCGATGGGTTGCAATCCGGCCATCCAGGGTTTGGCCACGGCGCTTGTGCAAGAGGCGCTTCGGGCGCCTGCCGCAGAAACGGACCTTATCCTTGCAGCCCATGGCTCTGGCCGCAGCGATGCACCTGCAACCATCGCCCATGCGCTGGCGCGCGTGATCGGGCGCACTTTGGGACTGCGCAGTGCAACGGCTGCCTTCATCGACCAAGCCCCGCGGCTGGCCGATCTGCCGCCGATGGGGACAAATGCAATCTGCTTGCCGTATTTTGCGGCTGATGGCGGGCATGTGCAGCAAGATATCCCGCAGGCCCTGGCTGCTGCAGGCTTTGGTGGGCGCATTCTTCCTGCGCTTGGAACCGATCCCCGCGTGCCGTTGATGATTGCACAAACGCTGCATGCACAAGTTGTTTTGGCCTGAATTTCGGATGTGAGCCTGTGGAAGAACGGACTCTTCTGCAAGAAACTGTTCAAAAAGACTGTCCGAACGGACATGTTTTCAGCATTTTTCATACTGCTATGCTGCGACGGTAACAAAGTACGTGTGTGATGGCGGCTTTGCATAAACGGACAACGCGGAGGTAACCGCGAGATAATAACAAGCCGCTGGCACTAAGGGCTGCGGCAAACAATGAACGGGACATGCATGCGAATTTTATTGGCTGACCGTCAGGTTTTGGTCCGCAACGCACTTGCGTCATATATGACAGCGGCCGGATTGCCCGCTGTCATTCAGTCAGCCAGCCTGACAGACGTATTGGGTATTCTGGCCGGACAACGGATTGACCTTGCCTTGTTGGATGCCTCGGTGGTCAGCGTTGAGGATTTTCCGGCAATTGCTGCGGCCGCGCCGCAGGCGAGGCTCGCAATGCTCACAGGTTTTGTAGGCCGCGAACAGGTCGATACGGCCCTGCGGAGCGGGGCGCATGGCGTCATCAGCAAGACCATGACAGGTGAAGACTATGTGGCGGCGATCAAGGATTTGCTCGCCGGAAAACAGGTTGTGCCGGCGATCATCCCGGCACCAGCCGGCAGCGCACATGGCACGCCTTATGCGCTGACACGCCGCGAACTGGATGTGCTGCGCGGGCTGTTTGCGGGCAAGTCGAACAAAGAAATCGGCCGCGATCTGGAACTGCAAGAAGTGACGGTCAAGTTGCACGTCAAAACGCTCAGCCGCAAGCTGAACGCCAAGAATCGCACGCATGCAACGATGATTGCCCGCAACGAAGGGCTGGTCTGACGTAGGGTGCGCTAAAGCGCACCTTTGGCCAGGGCTGCGCAAAGGGGCGGTGCGCCGTGGCGCACCCTACGCAGATCCTGATCAGACCGTGTGCAGATAAAGGTCGTAATCCACCTCTGACACCGTGCGCGCCACCCGCGCGTATTCAGCCTCTTTGACCGCCACGAAAGTGCGGTGCATGTCTTCGCCCAACGCATCCTTCAGGAAAGCGCTGTCCCTGGCCGCCACAATCGCCCCGCGCCAGTCCACGGGCATCGGCGGCCCTTCGGTGGCATAGCCATTGCCTGTCACCTCTGGCCCCGGATCAATGCGGTTCGCCAGCCCATGCCGGATACCTGCCAGCACCGTTGCCGCCACCAGATAGGGGTTCGCATCCACCCCCGCAGGCCGGTGCTCAATTCGCCGCGCATGGATATCGCCCGCCGGAATGCGCAACGCGACCGAGCGGTTGTTCACGCCCCAAGTGGGTGCCACAGGCGCATAGGATTGCCCCACGAAACGCCGCCAGCTGTTGGCATGCGGGGCAAAGACCAGCATGCTCTCGCCCATCGTCTCGCGCAGGCCCCCCAGCGCATGCAGGATCGTGGGCGACCATTGCCCCTCTACCTCCTCGACAAACACGTTCTTGCCGCCTGCGTCCTGCAAGGAGACATGGAAGTGCATCCCCGATCCCGCATAATCGGCAATCGGTTTCGCCATAAAGCAAGCCGTCACCCCATGCGCCCGTGCCTGTGCCCGCACGATCCGCTTCAGCCGCATCAGATCATCCGCCGCCTGCAGCACGTCCGTCCGGTAATGCAGCGTCAGTTCATACTGGCCCGGCGCGAATTCCGAGATCATCGTTTCGGCCTTGATGCCCGCCTTCGCCGCCCCTGCGTAGATGTCGTTGAACAATGGCAGCATGCCATGCAGCGCATCCACGGAATAGACTTCCGTCTTGTGCGATTGCCGTCCGTCCAGCACATCCGCCGCAGGCCGCACCCGCCCATCCGGCCCGCGCGTATTGGCCAGAAGGAAGAACTCCAGCTCGAACGCGCCTGCCGGGTGCAGGTCTTCTGCTGCCATCGCTGCCACCTGCCGCGCAAGGGCATGGCGGGGGTCGGATGTCATGGGGGTATCGTCAAGGTTATAGCACATCAGCAAAACTTCGCCGCGTGGCGGGGTGGTGTTGTGCAGGGCGACAAGGCTGCCGGGAATGGGCCATGCGCGCCTGTCACCATCGCCCTCGTCCCAGATCAGCCCGGTTTCGTGCACATCCTCACCGCAGATATCCAGACCCAGAATGGAAATCGGCAAATGCCGGCCATTGTTGTAAATGGACAAGAGC
Source organism: Pseudomonadota bacterium (assembly GCA_046049665.1). Classification (GTDB taxonomy): domain Bacteria; phylum Pseudomonadota; class Alphaproteobacteria; order Rhodobacterales; family Rhodobacteraceae; genus JAAFHS01. The sequence continues at coordinate 17,074 of JBJOQW010000204.1, forward strand.
TCGTGCCGGCGAATGATCTTGCCACGGCCAATGCCGTTCGAATCGTGCAAGACAATGTCAAACGCCTCAATCTCGGGATGGGCGGCAAGGAAGGCTTCGGCCTCGGCGGGGGTCGATCCGGAAGGGGAAAGGGTCATGCGCAAAGGTCCACAAGGATTTCGTCAAAGGCGGCGATCAGGCGGTCAACCTGACGCTTCTTGGTGGCGGGGCTGATCAGCATCATGTTGTGAAAGGGCGCAATCAGGCAGCCACGGTTCAAGAGCGCCGTATGCAGCACGCCTTCGACCATCGGCTGATGTGCAGCACCCGCCTCGGTGCCGTTGCGCAAGGGGCCGGGCGCACAGATGAACTCTACCCGCGCGCCTACGCGCACCACATGCCACGGCAGCGCATGCTTGGTCACCACGGCCGCAAGCCCGGCCTGCAGGCGGTTGGCCAGCCGGTCCATATGGGCATAATTCGCGGGCGTCATCACATGCGCCAACGTGGCTTTCAGGCAGGCGAACTGCATCGGGTTGGCCGACAGCGTGGTGCCCATGCCCGAATGCCCCGGTGCGCGGGCGGCATTGGCCAAAGCGTACCGTTCGGCAAGGTCAGGGCGCAGGCCCCAGATGGCCGTGGGCATGCCGCCCGCCACGCATTTGCCGGCCACAAGGATATCGGGGTTCAGGCCATGCACGCGGGTATAGCCGCCAAGCCCGGTTGAAATGGTATGGGTCTCGTCAATGGTCAGCAGCGTGCCGTATTTTGTGCACAGATCGCGCAGGCCCTGCAGAAAGCCCCCCTCTGGCAGAACCATGCAGGAATTCGTCATGACCGGTTCGGTCAGCACACAGGCCACATCGCCCTTGGCCAGCGCCGCCTCGACCCCCGCCAGATCGTTGAACTCCACACAGACAGCGCCCAGCGTCAGGTCCGCCACCTGGCCCAAAAGGCCCGCACGGTTTACCGTGACACCACCGTCCAGTGCCACCATCGCATCGTCAATCGTGCCATGATAGCAACCGTTGAACACCAGCACCTTTGGCCGCCCCGTGACAGCCCGCGCCACGCGCAGGGCAAAGCGGTTGGCATCGGTGGCCGTGGTCGCAATCTGCCAGCGGAAATCGCCAAAGGTTTCGGTCAGCAGCCGCCCTGCCTCGGCTGCATCGGCGGACGGCAGCATATAGGTCAGCCCTGCCTTGGCCTGCGCGGCAATGGCCTTTGCCACAGGCGCGGGCGAATGGCCGAACATGGACCCCGTATCGCCAAGGCAGAAATCATCAAGTTCGAACCCGTCAGTGCAGGTCAGTCGCGCGCCGCGGGCTTTGGCCACCACCATCGGAAACGGCATGGGCCAATCCGTCATCCAGTGCATCGGCACGCCGCCAAGCCAGGCATCAGACCCTGCCGCGCGTGACCGTGGCCGCGTTGCCGCGTAGCGCCGCGCCTCGCGGTCGCGCACGGCGTTCAGCCGTGTGGCATCAATTCCAGCAATCTGTGTCATCGTTCAGCCCTTTGCTGAACGCGGTATGCCGCAAGTTTTGATCAAAAGAAAGGGCGCTTACACCCGGTGCGCCCCGGCGGCCAGTGCCGCAATCCCGGCCAGCACTTCGGCTGCAGGCTTGCCCGCGCCGATCTCTTTCACAATCGCAGAGCCCACAACGCAGCCATCGGCAATGGCCGCAATCGCCGCCGCCTGATCGGGCGTTGTAATGCCAAAGCCCACGATAACGGGCAGATCGGTTGAGGCCTTGATGCGCGCCACCTCGGGCCCGACTTCGGTAGCCACAGCCGCCGCTGCACCCGTGATCCCGGTGACGGAAACATAATAGACAAAGCCCGACGTGTTCTGCAGCACCTTTGGCAGACGCTTGGCATCCGTCGTTGGCGTTGCCAGCCGGATGAAGTTCAGCCCGGCAGCCTGTGCGGGCAGGCACAACTCGCTGTCTTCCTCGGGCGGTAGGTCCACCACGATCAGCCCGTCAATGCCTGCGGCCTTGGCCTCGGCCAGAAAGCGGTCAACGCCGCGGCTGTAGATCGGGTTGTAATAGCCCATCATCACGATGGGGGTCACATCATCGCCAGCGCGGAAATCGCGCACCATCTGCAACGTCGCCTCCAGCGTCATCCCGCCTTCCAGCGCGCGTTGGCCCGCCAGCTGGATCGTTGGGCCATCGGCCATCGGATCGGTGAAGGGCATGCCGAGTTCAATGATATCCACGCCCGCCGCAGGCATGCCCTTCATCACCGCCAATGACGTGGCCACGTCCGGATCACCCCCCATGATATAGGCGACAAAGGCCTTTTTCTGCGCCGCCCGCAGGCGGGCAAAGGTGGTGTCGATGCGGGTCATGCTATCCTCCGGGTTGGCGCAGAGGTGCCGCATGTAGGCCGGGAAATCAAGGGCAGCACCTTGTTCTGCCTGCCTTGCGTTGGAAGACTTTGCTGCCTACAAGCGGGGCGGTTTTGGCGCGGAGGCGATCATGGGTTTCAAGATGGGCATTGTGGGCCTGCCGAATGTGGGAAAATCCACGCTTTTCAATGCGTTGACGCGGACGGCGGCGGCGCAGGCGGCGAACTTTCCCTTCTGCACGATTGAACCGAACGTGGGCGAGGTTGCCGTGCCGGATGCGCGGCTGGATAAACTCGCGGCGATTGCGGGCAGCAAGCAGATCATTCCCACGCGCATGACCTTTGTCGATATCGCGGGCCTTGTGCGGGGTGCCAGCAAGGGTGAGGGGTTGGGCAACCAGTTTCTGGCCAACATCCGCGAGTGTGATGCGATTGCGCATGTGTTGCGCTGCTTTGAAGATGGCGACATCACCCATGTCGAAGGCAAGATTGACCCGGTCGCCGATGCCGAAACCATTGAAACCGAACTGATGCTGGCCGATCTGGAAAGCATCGAACGCCGCCTGACCAACCTTGCCAAAAAGCTGCGGGGCGGCGATCAGGACACGCTGGACCAAGACCGGCTGCTGCGTAACGCGTTGAAAGCGCTGGAAAACGGCCAGCCCGCGCGGACGGTGAAGGTGGACGCGGAAGACCAGCGCACATGGCGGTTGTTGCAGCTTTTGACAGCGAAACCCGTGCTTTACGTCTGCAACGTCGAAGAGGCCTGCGCGGCCAACGGCAATGCGCAATCCGCGCGGGTGGCGGCGATGGCGTCGGCGCAGGGGGCGGCGTCGGTGGTGATATCGGCACGGATCGAGGAAGAGATCAGCCAGTTGGCCGATGATGAAGCGGCGATGTTCCTGGAAGAGATGGGGCTGGCCGAGGCGGGCTTGGACCGGCTGATCAAGGCGGGCTACAAGCTGTTGGGATTGCAGACCTATTTCACCGTGGGGCCAAAGGAAGCGCGGGCCTGGACGATCCCGGCGGCCCCGCGATTTGGCTGTCATCGCGTGTGAGTGAACGCCGCCAGCGCATTGAACTGGCCTTTCCCAACGCGCTGGACCTTTTGCAGGTCAGCATCGAAACCGGCCTTGGCTTTGATGCCG
>JBJOQW010000205.1:0-22563 GCA_046049665.1 Pseudomonadota bacterium
GGCGAGGATATCGCGGCGGCAATGAAGCGCGCGCAGGAGCTGGAGGCGCAGGGATACACCTACAGCTATGACATGCTGGGCGAGGCGGCGCGCACGGAAGCGGACGCGCGGCGCTATCACCTGTCCTATTCCAAGGCGATCACGGCGATTGCGGCGGCGGCGCGGGGCAATGACATCCGGGCCAATCCGGGGATTTCGGTGAAGCTGTCGGCGCTGCATCCGCGCTATGAGGTGGCCAAGGAAGCCCGCGTGATGGCCGAACTGGTGCCGCGTGTGCGGGCACTGGCGGGGCTGGCCAAGGCGGCGGGGCTGGGGTTCAACATTGATGCCGAGGAGGCGGACAGGCTGGCGCTGTCATGCCGGGTGATCGAGGCGGTGCTGGAAGATGCGTCACTGGCGGGCTGGGATGGCTTTGGCGTGGTGGTGCAGGCTTACGGTCGGCGGGCGGGGGCGGTGATCGACTGGCTTTATGCGACGGCTGAAAGGCTGGACCGGCGGATCATGGTGCGGCTCGTGAAGGGCGCCTATTGGGACGCCGAGGTGAAGCGGGCGCAGGTGATGGGGCTGGAAAGCTTTCCGGTGTTCACGCGCAAGCAGGCGACGGATGTAAGCTACATTGCGAATGCGAAAAAGCTGCTGGGGATGACGGACCGGATCTACCCGCAATTTGCCACGCATAATGCGCATACGGTGGCGGCGATTCTGGAAATGGCCAACGATCCGATGGCCTATGAATTTCAACGGCTGCACGGCATGGGCGAACGGCTGCATGACCTTGTGCTGACGGACAACCAGACGCGCTGCCGGATTTACGCGCCGGTGGGCGCGCACCGGGATTTGCTGGCCTATCTGGTGCGGCGGCTGCTTGAAAACGGGGCGAATTCGTCATTCGTGAACCAGATCGTCGATGCGGATGTGCCGCCCGAGGCCGTGGCGGCCTGCCCCATTGGGGCGATGGCGGGGCTGGGTTTGCCGAACCCCAGCTTGCTTGCGGGGCCGGCGCTGTTTGGCGTGCGGCGCAATGCGGCGGGGTGGGACCTGACGGATGCAGGCGATCTGGCGCAGATTTTCGCAGCGCGAGATGCGTTTGCGGGTGTGGTCTTCAACGCCTCGCCGGTGGGGGCCTTCGACGCCAAGGGCACGGCAGCTGAGCCGGTGCTGGACCCGGCAATTGGTGCGGTTGTCGGGCATGTGGTGAACGCAACAGAGGCGCAGGTAGCTGCGGCCATCGCGGCGGCGCGGCCTTGGGCAGCGCCTGCGGCTGAGCGGGCTACGGTGCTGAACCGCGCGGCGGACCTGTATGAGGCGGCTTTTGGCGAGGTGTTTGCACTGCTGGCGCGCGAGGCGGGCAAGACGCTGGCTGATGCGGTGTCTGAACTGCGCGAGGCGGTGGATTTCCTGCGCTATTATGCGGCGGGTGCGCAGGGGCTCATTCACCCCGCGCGGGGTGTCTTCGCTTGCATCAGCCCATGGAATTTTCCGCTGGCGATTTTCACCGGGCAAATTGCCGCAGCACTGGCAGCAGGCAATGCAGTTCTGGCAAAGCCGGCAGAGCAAACGCCACTGATCGCTTCGCTGGCCGTACGGCTGCTGCATAAGGCAGGCGTGCCGCTGGCGGCGCTGCAGTTTTTGCCGGGGGACGGGGCAACAGTGGGGGCGGCGCTTTCGCGGGCACCGCAGGTGGCTGGCATTGCCTTTACCGGGTCAACGGAAACGGCCAAGCGTATTCGCGCCGCCATGGCCGTGCATGGCAACCCCACGGCCCCGTTAATTGCCGAAACGGGCGGGCTGAATGCCATGGTTGTGGACAGCACGGCCCTGCCGGAACAGGCGGTCAGGGATGTGATTGCATCAGCGTTCCAGTCGGCGGGGCAGCGCTGTTCGGCCTTGCGCTGCCTGTATCTGCAGGAAGATGTGGCGGATCATATCGAAGAGATGCTTCTGGCGGCGATGGATGAGCTGACGCTGGGCAACCCATGGGATCTGGCCACCGATATTGGCCCGGTGATTGATGGGCAAGCCAAGGCGGGGATCGCCGATTACATAGCCGCCGCGCGCGCTGAGGGCCGGGTCATCAAGGCCATGGCGGCACCGGGTGCGGGGCATTTCATCGGGCCGACCGTGCTGCGCGTGGGCGGTATTTCGGATATGCCGCGCGAGATTTTCGGCCCGGTTCTGCACATTGCACGCTTTGCGGCGCGTGATCTGGGCAGCGTGATTGATGCAATAAATGCAACGGGTTACGGGCTGACCTTCGGGCTTCACACGAGGATTGATGACCGCGTGGCGCAAGTGCTGTCGCGCCTGCGGGTGGGCAATGCCTATGTGAACCGCAACCAGATTGGCGCGGTGGTGGGCAGCCAGCCCTTTGGCGGCGAAGGCTTGTCAGGCACGGGGCCAAAGGCGGGGGGGCCGCATTACCTTGGGCGGTTTACTTCGGCGCAGGTTGCGGTGGCAGAGGCCGATGGCCGTGTGACAACCGAGACGGAAGCCCTGCAGGCCCTGCGGCGGCTGCAGCCATCGCCCGCGCCTGTGCAGGCGGAAAATCTGCCGGGGCCGACGGGCGAAAGCAACCGCCTGTCGGCCTATCAGCGCGCGCCCTTGGTCTGCCTTGGGCCATCAGCGGCGGCGGCAGCGGCGCAAGTGGCCGCGGTGCAGGCACTTGGGGGGCTGGCCGTGGCGGCACCGGGGCTGTCGGCCGAGGCGCTGCTGCGCCTGCCAATCTCGGCTGCTGTCTGGTGGGGGGATGAGGCCGCAGGGCGACCCTATGCGCTGGCCTTGTCCGGGCGGGAAGGCGCGATTGTGCCCCTGATCGGGGCGGTGGATACGGGACATGTGATGCTGGAGCGGCATGTCTGCATTGATACCACGGCGTCAGGCGGAAATGCCGAACTGTTGGCGACGGTGGCAGACTGATCTGCAAAGCTCCGCTCATCCAGCCTGACAGCTGTCTTCGCAAAGGCGCAGCGAAGACAGCTGTCAGGCTGGATGAGCGGACCGTTTGGCACTGTGCTTTGGACGGTTGACGAACGCCCCTTGATCACCCACCTTGCGCGCATGTTCTTTCCCTTCCGTGATCATAACCCTTCGGGGCGTACACCCTATGTCTGCTGGCTGCTGATCCTTGCCAATGCCCTGATCTTTCTGGGCTATTGGCTGACCCTGCCGAATGAGCGCGCCATCAACCTGTTCTTCTATCAATGGGGCCTTGTGCCGCAATTCGTGATGGCGGGCGAGCAGTGGCATACCGTTGTCACCTCGATGTTTCTGCATGGCGGCTGGATGCATATCATTGGCAACATGCTGTTTCTGTGGGTGTTTGGTGACAACCTTGAAGACCAGATGGGCCATCTGCCCTTTGCCATGTTCTATCTGGTCTGCGGCTTTGCTGCTGCCGGGTTGCAGATCTTTGCCGATCCCGCATCACCCGTGCCGATGGTGGGGGCATCGGGGGCCATCGCCGGGGTGCTGGGGGGGTATTTGCTGCTGTATCCACGCGCGCGCGTTGATGTGCTGATCTTTTTCGTTATCTTCATCCGCGTGGTGCCGATTCCGGCATGGATCGTGCTGGGATTGTGGTTTGGCAGTCAGGTGATCAGCGGTTTTGCCATGCCGACGGAAGGCGGTGGGGTGGCCTATTGGGCGCATGCAGGCGGGTTTGTGGCGGGTGTGGCCCTGGCCGTGCCGTTCTGGCTGACGCGCGGGGGGACGCGCTATTGGGGGCAGACGCATGGTGTGCCGCCGCACCCGGAAGCCGAATATCAGATCACGCGGTCACGCATTCCGTTGGTCAAGCGGATGCGGTGAGGTGCGTGGGGTTTCACACCCCACACCCCGTGGGATATTTGTGGACCAAAAATGGGCTGGGCCTATGCGCCCTGAATGATCTTGCGGAAGGGCGCGTAAAGCGCGTCATTGGCCACAAGAACAGCACCCGTATCAAGCGGGCTCTGGCCATCAAAAAGGCCGCCCACCATGCCGCCCGCCTCTTTCACGATCACCAGCCCTGCCGCCATATCCCAGGGCTGCAATTCGCGTTCCCAGTAGCCGTCATAGCGCCCTGCCGCCACATAGGCCAAATCCAGCGAGGCAGCCCCCCAGCGGCGCACGCCGGCACAGGCGGGCATCAGGCGGGCAAGATCATGCAGCATCAGGGGCAGGGTCACCTTGGCGCCAAAGGGCACGCCTGTGGCAAACACCGCCTCGGCCATGTTGCGGCGGCCTGATACGCGCAGGCGTTTGTCGTTCATCCAGGCACCCGAGCCTTTTTCGGCCCAGAAGAGTTCATCCTTGGCGGCATCATATACCACGCCAGAAACGATCTCGCCCTTGTGCTCCAGCGCGATGGACACGGCCCAATGCGGCATGCCGTGCAGAAAGTTCGTCGTGCCATCCAGCGGGTCCACGATCCAGCGGCGCGTGGGGTCTTCGCCATCGGTCCCGCCGGTTTCCTCACCCAGCCAACCATAGGAGGGGCGGCCGTTCATCAGCTCTTCCTTGATGATGCGTTCGGCCTCGCGATCCGCCTTCGAGACGAAATCGCCCGGGCCCTTGGCGGACACCTGCAGGTTTTCAACCTCGCGGAAATCCTTGACGAGGGCGCGGCCCGCCTTGCGCGCGGCTTTGATCATCAGGTTGAGGTTGGCACTGCCGTTCATGGGACGCTCCTGAGCATGTCGGGCGGGCTTTATACTGACCGCTGCGCGAAGGGAAGGGTTGGTGCTTGCGGCGGCGTGTGAAGGCAGCATGATGGCGCAGAAAAAGGGAGAGCGCGTGATGGCCGAATCCACTGGCGTTGATCTGCAATCGGTTGTCATCCTGCTGGGTGCTGCCGTTGTGGCCGTGCCCTTGTTCAAGCGGGCAAGGCTGGGGTCGATCCTGGGTTATCTGGCTGCAGGGCTGGTGATCGGGCCATTTGGCCTGGGCATGTTCGGTGAACCCGAAGCGATGCTGCATGTGGCGGAACTGGGCGTGGTGATGTTTCTGTTCATCATCGGGCTGGAGATGGAGCCGAAGCGATTATGGTCGATGCGGCGCGATATCTTTGGCATGGGGCTGGTGCAGTTGCTGCTGGGCATGGCCTTGCTCAGCGTGGTGGGGGTGACGCTGGGGTATGATCTGGTGCCATCGCTGATTGCGGGCACGGGCTTTGTGCTGACCTCAACCGCCATCGTGATGCAGATGCTGCAAGAGAGGGGGGATATTTCCACGCCCAAGGGCCAGCGGATCGTGTCGATCCTGCTGCTGGAGGATCTGGCGATTGTGCCCTTGCTGGCCTTGGTGGCGTTTCTGGCGCCGGGGGCGGATGTTACGGTTGCTGATCGTTTGCAGGGGGTGGCGATTGGCCTTGGGGCGATTGCGGTGCTGGTGCTGGCGGGGCTGTATCTGCTGAACCCGCTGTTCAGGCTGCTGGCCGCGGCGCGCGCACGCGAGGTGATGACGGCGGCAGCGCTGCTGGTGGTGCTGGGGGCGGCGTTGTGGATGCAGTTGGGCGGGCTTTCAACGGCGATGGGGGCGTTTCTGGCAGGCGTGCTGCTGAGCGAGAGCAGTTTCCGGCATCAGTTGGAGGCGGATGTAGAACCGTTCCGCGGCATCCTCCTGGGGCTGTTCTTCATGGCGGTGGGCATGTCGGTGGACCTGTCGGTGATTGCGGCCAACTGGCAGTTGGTGGCGGTGTCGGTGGTGGCCTTCATGCTGCTGAAGGCTGGCGTGATTTTTTCTGTGGCGCGTGCGTTCGGCGCAAACGGGCGCGAGGCGCTGGAGCGCGCGGTGCTGATGGCGCAAGGGGGCGAATTTGCCTTTGTGCTTTATGCGGCGGCGCTGGCGGTGGGGCTGATCGACGGGCAGGCGAATGCCATCCTGACGGCGATCATCATCATTTCCATGGTGCTGACACCGCTGATGGTGGTGCTGCATGACCGCGTGATGCCTGCATCGCGCGCATCAGCCGAAGGGTTGGACGTGGCCAATGGCGCGCAGGCAAGCGTGCTGCTGATCGGCTTCGGGCGGTTCGGGCAGATCGTGACGCAAAGCCTGCTGGCACGGCGCTGTTCGATTACGATCATTGATACCGACCCGGAATCAATCAAGGCAGCCGAGACCTTTGGCTTCAAGATCTATTACGGCGATGGCACGCGGCTGGACATTCTGAAAGCGGCAGGTGCGGCGGAGGCGCGGATGGTGATTGTGGCCACGGATCAGGCGGCGGTGACCACGCGGATTGCGCATCTGCTGCGCGACGAATTCCCGGATACGCAGATCCTTGCGCGGGCCTATGACCGGGCACATGCGATTGAACTGGTGAAACTGGGGGTCGATCATCTGATGCGCGAAACCTTTGAATCGGCGATTGCGCTGTCGCGCGAGGCGCTGCTGCTGCTGGACGTGCCGGATGAGGAGGCGGATGAGACGATTGACGGCGTGCGCAAGCGCGACCGCGAGCGGTTTGCGCTGCAGGTGGCAGGGGATATTTACGCGGGCGCAAGTCTGCTGATCGGCAATGCCAAGGATCAGGCAGAAGGGCGGTGAGCCACAAATTTTCGTCGAAAATTTGTGCCCCTGTCTTGTCTGCCGCGCTGCAATTTCACGGGCTCTGACCGCCCCGGCTTCAGGAAATGCGCCATGAAGGGGGGCGTGGCATCTTCAGTCCGGGTGGCGGCGTAGTTGCGTTTCTGGATCAGGCGGGAGGGCGGTGAGCCACAAATTTTCGACGAAAATTTGTGCCCCTGACCTGTCAGCCGCGCTGCAGTTTCACCGGTTCTGACCGCCCGAGCTTCAGGAAATGTGCCATGAAGGGGGTGGTGGTATCTTCAGTCCGGGTGGCGGCATAGACGCGTTTGGTGATGGTGCCGGGGCCAAGCGGGCGGGTGACATAATCGGCGTTCGTCTTGATATCGCGCAGTACCCAGTCGGGCAGCACGGCCACGCCGCGGTTGGCGGCCACCAGCATCAGGATCACGGCGGTCAGCTCCACCGCGCGCGTGGCACGCGGTTCAACGCGGGCGGGGGTCAGCACTTCAGAGAAGACATCCAGCCGGTCGCGGCTGACCGGATAGGTGATCAGCATCTGATCGCGAAAGTCATCTGCCGTGATGTAGGGTTTTTGCGCCAAAGGGTTGGCGGCAGCGGCCACAAAGACCGGGTGGTAATCAAACAGCGGGTTGAAGGTGATGCCGTCCATCTTCACCGGATCAGACGAGATCACAAGATCCACCTCCTCGCGGTTCAGGGCGGGCAGGGCCTCGAACGCAAGGCCTGCGCGGATATCTACGTCAATATCGGGCCATGAATGGCGGAATTGTTCCAGCACCGGGAACAGCCATTCGAAACAGGCGTGGCATTCCATCGCAATATGCAGCCGCCCCACTTTGCCTGCCCGCAGCGCGCGGAATTCATCGGCCAGCGCGTCCACCTCGGGCAAAATCCGTTCGGCCAGCCGCAGCATCCGCAGCCCCGCCGCTGACAGCCGCATGGGTTTGGACCGGCGCACAAACAGTTCTACCCCCGCCTGATCCTCCAGCCCGGCCACCTGATGGCTGAGCGCCGATTGCGTCATGTTCAGCATTTCGGCGGCACGGGCCAGGCCCCCGGCCTGATGAATGGCGCGGATGGTGCGGAGGTGGCGGAATTCGATATGCATGGCGTGACGCTATCCCAGTGTTCGGCTCATGTTTATGTTGCGGATTATGAATTTGTTTCACAAGTGGGAAAATGCGACAAGGCGGCATGATACAGGAGAATACCATGACCAGCCCGCGCATCAGCTTTGAGTTTTTCCCGCCCCAGACGCTGGATGCGTCATTCCGGCTGTGGGAAACCGTGCAGATGCTGGCACCGCTGAAGCCCGCGTTTGCTTCGGTCACCTATGGCGCAGGCGGCACCACGCGCAAGCTGACGCATGATGCGGTCACCACCATTGGCCGCAACTATGGGCTGAACGTGGCGGCGCATCTGACCTGCGTGGATGCCACGCGCGCGGAAACGCTGGAGATTGCGGCGGCTTATGCGGCGGCGGGTGTGACGGAAATCGTGGCGCTGCGGGGCGACGCGCCGCAGGGGGCGGACCGTTTTACCGCGCACGCAGATGGCTTTGCCTCATCCGTTGAATTGATCGCAGCGCTGGCCGACACGGGCAAGTTCAAGATCCGCGTGGGGGCCTACCCCGAGCCGCACCCCGACAGTGCCAATACGCTGGCCGATGTGCGCTGGCTGAAGCGCAAGATTGATGCGGGGGCCACCAGCGCCATCACGCAGTTCTTCTTTGAGGCGGACACGTTCTTCCGCTTCCGCGACCTGTGCGTGAAGGAAGGGATCACAGCGCCCATCATTCCGGGCATCCTGCCCATTCAAAGCTGGGCGGGGGCCAAGAAATTCGCGGCGCGCTGCGGCACAAAGGTGCCCGCGCGGCTGGATGAGGCGTTCACGATGGCCGCGCGTGACGGGCGTGAGGATTTGCTGGCGCTGACGCAATGCACGACGCTGTGCACGCGGCTGATTGAAGGCGGGGTGGACGATTTGCACTTCTACACCCTGAACCGCCCGCACCTGACGCGGGATGTGTGCCACGCACTTGGCATCACGCAGGATGCGGCGCTCGAAAAGGTGGCGTGATTTAGCTGGGTGGTGGGTGAACCCGCGCGAAGGGCGCGGAACCACCCACCCTACGTGTGCTGTCATGCAAAGAGAACAGACCGAGGGTATGGCAGGGCCAAGGGCGGTGCTTCGCCTTCATTGAACCAGGCTAGCGCGACAGTTTCCGGGTCAATCGGGTGCGCAGCAGCAAGCTGGACATCACAACGGAAGATGCAAACGGTGTATTCAACCTGATCGCCGTTGGGATAGGTGTAGCGGAACCCTTCGCCGCCAAATGCGCCGATAAGTGTTTCTGAACGCACTGTAAAACCGGTTTCTTCCAGCACCTCGCGGTGAAGCGCCTGCTGCGGCGACTCCCCCGGTTCAATTGCGCCGGCTGGCAGGCTCCACCCTTCTGCCCCGGCTTTGCGTTGCAGCAACAAACGGTTCTGACCGTCACGGATGACTGCGGCAACGGATGGCACCATGAGCCTGCTGTGTCCGATTTTCTGGCGCAGGGCCTGAATGTAAGATGGCGTCGACATTTCGCAATCAGACCGCTCTTTTAGGCCGCGTGCAATGTTCTGTTTTGGCCAAGAGGGTGGACATGACAGAACGGGCGCGCCGTCCAACAGCCCAGCCTACTTGCCCCCTGCGCCTGATCAGGTAGTGTTGCCCTAAACGCGGGGAACGCCATGGCCAAGCCAATCTACATTCTGAACGGACCGAACCTGAACCTTTTGGGCCAACGCCAGCCCGAGGTTTACGGGCGCGATACGCTGGAGGACGTGGCCGAGGCCTGCGGGGCCCTGGCGGATGATCTGGGGCATACGGTGAAGTGCCTGCAATCGAACCACGAAGGCGTGCTGGTGGACTGGATTCATGAGGCGCGTAGCAAGGCTGCGGGCATCATCATCAACCCCGGCGCTTATAGCCACACCTCCATCGCCATTCTGGATGCGCTGAACGCCTTTGAAGGCCCGGTGCTGGAAGTGCACATTTCGAACATTCACAAGCGCGAGGCGTTCCGGCACCACTCCTATGTCAGTGCCCGCGCGGATGGGGTGATTGCGGGCTTTGGCGTGGAGGGATACCAGCTGGCCCTGCGGCGCATGGCGAGTGTGTTGAAGTGAAACTGCCGGTCAATGCGTTCAAGGCGGGCCTGCGCGCGGGGCGGCAGCAGATTGGCATCTGGAACACGGTGCCGGGGCCGGTGGTGACCGAGGCGCTGGCCTGCTGCGGTTATGACTGGGTGGTGGTGGACACGGAACATTCGCTGACGGATGTGCCCGATACGATGGGCATGATGCAGGCGCTGGCAGCGCACGGGGTGCAGGCGGTGGTGCGGCCCACAACGAATGACACGGTGCTGATCAAGCGGTTTCTGGATTTGGGCGCGCAGACGCTGATGATCCCTTACGTGCAATCGGCCGAGGAGGCGCAGGCGGCAGTGCGGGCGATGCATTACGCGCCACGCGGGGTGCGGGGTGTTTCGGGCATGACGCGGGCCAATGGCTATGGCGCGGTGAAGGGTTATTTTGAGGGCGCGGCGGATGAGCTGTGTCTGATCCTGCAGATCGAGACGGCACTGGCGGTGGACCGGATTGCCGAGATTGCGGCGGTGCCGGGGGTGGACGCGCTGTTCATCGGGCCTGCGGACCTGGGCATGAGCATCGGGCGGACGGGGGGAATGGCGGACCCGGAGGTGCGGGCGTTGGTGGAGAAGGCGATCAAGGGGATCGTAGCGGCGGGCAAGCCCGCGGGGATACTGGTGACGGACCCGGGGATGGCCAAGCAATGCATCGGTTGGGGGACGACATTCACGGCGGTGGGGGTGGATCTGTCCCTTCTGGTGGCGGGGGCGCGGGCCTTGCGCGGGCAGTTCTAGCGGCGCCTGCGGGATGCCTGCGGCGCGGATATTTGTGCAAAGATGAAAGGGCTTGGAGCCTTGACGGGGCGTTTTGTCTGGCATCCGGAGGCGCGGCTGTTTGATCGTTTTGGCGAGGTGTGCCCGGTCATGGCGGGGGAGGCTGCCTTGGCGGACAGGCCTGCGGGGCGTGCCCTTGCACTGGCGCTGGCGCGGGGGGACCAGTTCCGCATCGGCGCTGAGGCTGTGCCGGTGGCAGCGGAGCCGGGTTGGTTTGAGGCGTTGACGGGTGGCAGCACGGGCGCGCCGAAGCGCGTGGCGCGGCGGGTGGCAAGTTGGCAGGCGTCATTCGCGGTGAATGCAGGGTTGTTCGGGATTGGGCCGGGAGCCCGTGTGGCGGTGCCGGGGCGGCTGTGCCATTCTTTGCCGCTTTATGCCGCGCTGGAAGGGATGCATCTGGGGGCCAAGGTGCACGTGCTCGATGGCATGCGGGCAGACCGGGCCGGGCGGCTGTTGGCGGGGATGGATGTGGTCTATGCGACGCCGACAGTGATGCGGGCGATGCTGGGTGTGCCTTGGCCGGGCCTGCGGCACGTGGTGCTGGGGGGCGAGCGGTTGGACGCAGGCCTGCGCGCGGCGATTGCGCAGGCGGCTCCGCAGGCGCAGATCACGGAGTTCTATGGGGCGGCGGAGACGAGTTTCATCACGCTGACGGATGAGGGCACGCCCGAAGGATCAGTCGGGCGGGCCTATCCGGGGGTGGAGATTGCGCTGCGCGATGGGGTGGTCTGGGTGCGCTCACCCTATCTGGCGGCGGGTGCGGATTGGGTGACGGTGGGCGAGATGGGGCGGCTGGAGAGGGGATATCTGTTTCTGCAGGGCAGGGCGGGGCGCATGGTGACGGTGGCGGGGCAGAACGTGTTTCTTGACGAAATCGAACATTGGTTGGCCAGCGTTCCGGGGGTTGCGCGCGCGGCCGTTGTGGCTGTGCCGGATGCGGCGCGGGGGCATGTGCTGATGGCGGCAGTGAAGGGCGATGCGGCGCAAGAGGCGGCGATTCTGGCGGCGGCGCGGGCGCGGTTCGGGGCAATGCTCGCACCGCGGCGTCTGCAATGGCTGACGGATTGGCCGGTGCTGCCCTCGGGCAAGACGGACGTTGGGGCCGTGCAGCGGGGGCTGAGATGACGGCGATCATTGCCGCACGGCGCAGTGCGGTGTGCCCGCGCGGCGGGGCCTTTGCGCGGCTGTCGCTGGAGGAACTGGCCGCGCCGGTGATTGCGGCGGTTCTGGCGGATGCGGGCATGGCACCGTCAGATGTGGATGAGGTGATCTGCGCAAATGCCTTGGGCGCGGGGGGCAATCCGGCGCGGCGGGTGGCGCTGGCGGCGGGCTTGCCAGACCGTGTGGCGGGCCTGACGATTGACCGGCAATGCGCAGGGGGCCTTGATGCAATCCGGCTTGCGGTGGCGATGGTGGCCTCAAAGCAGGCGCGCGTGGTGCTGGCGGGCGGGGTGGAAAGCTATTCGCGCAGGCCCCTGCGTATGACGACTGACCCTGATGGCGGGCCGCCCGTGCCCTATGATCAGGCGCGCTTTACGCCATGGGCGGATCGTGACCCGGACATGGCCATGGCAGCCGATATGCTGGCGCAGCGCATGGGCATCATGCGGGCGGCGCAGGATGCCTGGGCGGTGGCCAGCCACGCCAAGGCATTGGGGCAGTCCATGCCGGAAATCGTGCCGATTGCGGGGGTGGCGCGGGATGCCTTTACGCGGCCTCTGACCCTTGCGCAGGCGGCACGTGCCAAGGTGATTGCAGGCAGCATCACGGCGGCCAATGCAGCCGTGGCGGCGGATGCGGCGGCCTTTTGTCTGGTAACGGCAGGGCGGGCCGGGTTGCAGGTGCTGGCGAGTGCCACGATTGGCGCGGCACCGGATGAGCCGGGCCTGTCACCCTTGCCAGCCATCCGCGCGGTCTGGGACGCATCGCCCTTGCAGCGCGTGGAAATGATGGAGGCCTATGCCGTGCAGGCCATGGCCTGCGTGGCCGAGGCGGGCATTGACCCTGCCATCGTCAACTTGCGTGGCGGGGCCTTGGCACGCGGGCATCCCATCGGGGCCTCGGGCGCGATCCTTGCGGTGCGGCTGTTCCATGACCTGCGGCCGGGCGAGCAGGGCCTTGCGGCCATTGCCGCCGCAGGTGGGATTGGCACGGCCATCCGCTTCGGACGGTGACCCCCTCATATCGTCGTTCCACGGCAGTGCCGTCCCGAGGGGGGCAACCCCTCGCAGGGACGGCGGCCCCTTTCAGGATCACGCGCGTGACAGCAGCGTGCCCGGGCGCATGCCGGCGACAGATGCCGTCACAAACCCTGCAAGCGCCGTCTTGATGGCATCACCGGGCAGAAAGGCCATGGCCAGAAACGATGCCTCGGTCACCGATTTGCCCAGCATGACCGCCATCCCCGCAATCCCGAACACATAGAGCACCCCGATCCCGCCAATCACCGAGGCCGCCCAGGCCGCCGTGCCAACGGCCAGAGTCGTACGCTCCATCACCCAGCCTGCCACAAAGGCCGCCACCGGAAAGCCGATCAGGAAACCCACGGAAGGTGACGCAAACACGCCAATGCCGCCACGCCCGCCCGACAACAGCGGCAAACCCATTGCCACCAGCGCCAGAAACAGCAGCACCGCCAATGCCCCGCGCTTGGCCCCCAGAATAGTGCCGCAAAGCATGATCCCAAGCGATTGCGCCGTGATCGGCACGCCTGCGGCAAGGTCAATCTTCGGCACAAGGCCCAGCACGGCGATCAGCGCCGCAAACAGGGCGATATAGGTCACATTCCGTTCCAACAGATGTCCTTTCAAGCTCAGCCCGGTCAGTTAGCCCACGCCACCCCGTGCGCGCAAGGCGTCTGCCACGCGGTCGGCCTCATCAATCGCGCTTAGCGCAAGCGGCGGCAACATGCGCCAGCGCGGGCGTCTGGCACTGCGGGCGCGCCATGCCTCGGCGATCGTTTCGGCATTCTGCGACAGGACGGGCACAAAGCGGACCACCAGCGCAAAGGCCAGCGCAAGGCGGCGCGGTGGCAAGACGCGGGACAGCGGGCGCACCAGCCATTCGACAACACGGATCATTGGTGCAAGGCCGGTGGTCATGGTCACAAGATTGGCGGCTGCAAGTGCCGTGATCAGCCGCAAGGCAACAGCCGAGCCATCCAGCCAATCGCCCGTCCAGCCATGCCAGACTGCAATCACCAGAAGAAACGGCCACAGCGGGCGCAGCAGGCGCAGACCCTGCTGCAGAAAGTGCCAGCCGCCAATGCCGTAACACAGAACAATCAGGCCAAGTGACGCGCCCAGCCACCAGACCGCGCTTGCCGCAAACAGCCAGACGGTAAAGCCGCAAAGCAGGGCCAGTTTCACCCCGGCAGGCCAGCGGTGAAACGGCGTCTCAACGGGTGAGGTCAGTGTCAGCATCGGCTGCCCCCCGGTCTTCCATTGCCGCAATAAAGGCGGGCAGCACAGCGGCAGGCGCGCCATCCGCCAGCACCTGCCCGGCCTCAAGCCACAGCACACGGTCAAAATCGGCCACGGCGGCCGGGTCATGCGTAATGGTGATCAGGCGTTGGGGCAGGGCGGCAAAACTGCGCTTCAGGCGCATCTGGCTGGGCAGATCAAGCCCGGCAAAGGGTTCGTCCAGCAGGATCGTGGCAGGCTGCATCGCCAGCACGGCCATCAGGCACAGGTAATGCCGCTGGCCTTGACTTAGCGTATGCGTTGCAGCCTTTGCCCAATGGCTGCGGCCATGGTCGGCCAGCACGCGCAGGGCCGCGTCATCGGGGGCCGCATGGCCCAACTGACGCAGGCCAAAGGCAATTTCCTCGGCCACGGTCGGGAACAGGATCTGGTGATCGGGGTTCTGGAACAGGATGCCAAGCGCGCTGATCAGCCCCTTGCGGTCACCCGAGGGGTTGATGCCATCGACCCTGATTTCACCGCTGGTCGGCGCAACCAGCCCCGCAATCAGGCGCAACAGCGTGGTCTTGCCCGATCCGTTGCGCCCGACAATGCCGATGCGCTGTTCGCTCAGGCGCAGCGTCAGCGGCGCAATGATCAGCTTGTCTGCAACGCGGAAGCTGACATCGGTCAAGGTGATGCCGGTTGTGGGCGGGGGCAACGGGGCCTCGGGGTCTGCGAAAGGTTGGGGCGGCTTGTAGCCAGTTCACCCCCGGCAGGAAAGGGGTCAGCAGCAGGGATACCTGATCCCCGCCAGCAGCGCCACCTTGTCCAGCGCTGGCTTTTGCGGGTCAGGCGGGCAGGTGATGAACCAGTGCCACAGACGTTTCATTGCGCATCTTCCGCCGGTTGTGCACGCTGGCCGCGCCTGCGGTGCATCACCATTTCCGCCATGATGGACAGGGCAATTTCCGCAGGTGTGATCGCCCCCAGATCAAGCCCCGCCGGCGCGCGCACCGCCGCCAGCCGCGCCGCGTCAGCCTCGGCCAGCTTTGCCCGCAGGGCCGCCATCTTGCGCCTGCTGCCCACGAAGGCAAGGTAGGGCAGATCACGCCCCAATGCCGCGCGCAACGCCGCCTCATCGCCCTTGCCTTGGGTAGCAATGACCACATAGGGCGCATGGGCCATTTCGGTCAGATCAGCCTCTGGCGCACAGGCCGTGACCGCGAAATCGAACTGCGGTGCCAGATTGGCCAGCGCCACGGCAACAGGGCTGCTGCCAAACACCGCCAGCATCGGGCGGGGAAGGACGGGTTCCACGAAAATATCCATCGTTCCCCGGCTTGGGCACATTGACCGCGCAAAGCGCACGCCATCACGCTCCATCCCCGCGGCCGCCCCTTGTGCTGCCAGCACATCTTCGGGCGAGACCGAAATCAGCCGCGCCTGCCCATCTGCCAGACAGTCCTTCGCAGCCTTCAGCACCGCGCCCCGTGCGCATCCCCCGCCGATCCAGCCTTCTGTGATGATGCCATCCCCCCGGATCACCGCCTTTGCCCCCGCCTTGGCCGCCGTCACATCAACCGTGCGCACCACCGTGGCCAGCACAAACGCCTCACCTGCAGCGGTCAGTTCGGCCACATGGGCCAGAATATCGCGGCTTTGCATGGACATTTTCACCTCACAAACGGGCAAATTCGGGTTCTAGCGCGGCAAGGGCTGCCAGCGTGTTGGCCGCAGCAAACAGATCCAGATGCGGCAGGGCCGCCGCCATGCCTGCCGCGATGGGTTGATAATCGCGCCAGCCTTTCAACGGGTTCAGCCAGATGATGCGGCAACCGCGCTTCTTCAGCCGCGCGAGTTCTGCTGACAGCACCTCTGGCGGGTCCGTGTCAAACCCGTCTGACAGGATCATCACAACAGACCGCCCGTTCACCAGCCGCCGCGCATATTGCGCATTGAACGCTGCAAGATTGCCCCCAATCCGCGTGCCCCCGCCAAAGCCTTGGGCCAGCAAGGACAACCGGTTCACCGCCCGCAATGCATCGGGGTCGCGCAGCGCATCGGTGATGCGCACCAGCCGCGTGTGAAACAGATAGGCATCCGTCGCCGTATCTGCCCCCATCAACCCTTTGAGAAAGGCCAGAAATACCCGCGCATACACGGTCATTGACCCCGACACGTCCAGAATGGCCACCAGCCGCACCGGGCGTTCCGGCGCGCGGCGGTGGTGCAGGCGCAAGGGTTCACCCCCCGTGGCAAGGCTGGCCCGGATCACCCGGCGCATGTCCAGCGCAGCACCCCGCTTGTCCGCCCGCTTGCGCCGTGAACGGCGGTCCCTTATGGCGCGGGCCAGACGCTGTGCCGTCTCCTGCGCATCGCGCATATCGGCAGGCGTCACCATCTCGCGCAGATCAACGCGCATCAGGTTGCCCGCGCGTGATCCTGTCAGCTGCCCTTTGCCCGATTGTTCGGCATCCCCCACGCCATCACCATCCGGTCGGTCTGCCCGCCCTGTGCCCATGGCCCCGTCCTGCCCCGCCACCTGCGCTGATCGCTGCCGTTCCGATGTAGCGGCCTTTGCCTGCCCTGCGCGTTCGCGCCCCCGGTTTTGCCAGAAGGCCCTGAACACATCATCAAACCGCGCAAAATCATCCGCTTGCGTTGCACAGACCGCCTTCAGCGCCGCCCGCACTTCATCCGCGTCCGTCGCATTCACGTGCCCAAGTGCCGCCAGCGCCGTGCCCGCATCCGTCACCCCGCGCGCAAGCCCGTTGGCTCGCAAATACGCCATGAAATCCGCCATGCGGCCGGTCACTGTGCTGCGGTCTGCAAAGCGCGTGACCTGCCCCATCACGCAGCCTTCCCCGCCAGCCGTTGCGCCACTTCTGTGGTCACCGTGGCCCGGTCCCCTTGGGTTTTCAGCAGCGTGATCAACGCCGCCTGCAGCGCCACCGGATCATCCGTCAGGTCATTCACGCCCATCCCCGCCAGCGCCGCTGCGAAATCCAGCGCCTCCGCCACCCCCGGCACCTTTTCCAGATCTTCCTTGCGCAAGGCCTGCACAAAACCAACAATCTGCCCCGCCAGCCGCCCCGCCACATCAGGCTGATGCGCCTGCAGGATCGCCAGTTCCGTCGCCCGGTCCGGATAATCCACATAGCTGTAGATGCACCGCCTGCGCAGCGCATCCGACAGATCGCGCGTGCCATTCGATGTCAGGATCACGATGGGCTTTGTCACCGCCGTGATCGTGCCAAGTTCGGGGATCGTGATCTGATACTCCGACAGGATTTCAAGAAGATAGGCCTCGAACTCTTCATCTGCCCGGTCAACCTCATCAATCAGCAGCACCGGTGCCACAGGCTGGCGGATCGCCTCCAGCAGCGGGCGTTGCAGCAGGTAGCGTTCCGAAAAGATGCGGTCCTCTACATCCGCCCCATCGCCCGCTGCCCGAATGGCCAGCAACTGCCGCTGATAGTTCCACTCGTAAATCGCGTGGCTTGCGTCCAGCCCTTCATAGCATTGCAAACGGATCAGCCGCGTACCCTGCATCGCCGCCAGGCTGCGCGCAACTTGCGTCTTGCCCACCCCGGCAGCCCCTTCCAGCAGCAGGGGCCGCCCCAGCATCAGCGCCAGATGCACAGCCATGGCAAGGTCATCACCCGCAACATAGCCCTGCACCCGCAGCCCCGCCTGCACCCCGCGCCAATCCACGCCTTGCCCTTTCATTCTGGCCCAAATATCCGCGCCGCAGGCATCCGCCGCGCGTTACCCGTGCAACCCAAGTTGATTGGCAATCCGCCACACCCGCCAATGATCATGCGGCATATGGCTTTGCGTCAGACCAAAGGGGCGGAACGCATCATGCGCCGCGTTGGAAAACGCAGGAACACCCCCCACATTCGGGCTTTCGCCCACACCCTTCGCCCCGATCGGGTGGTGCGGTGACGGTGTTTCCGTGTGGTCCGTCGTGTAATGCGGCGTCTCTACCGCTGTCGGCAGGAAGAAATCCATCAGCGTACTGGTCATGCAATTGCCCATCTCGTCATAGGCAATTTCCTGACCCATCGCGATGGCATAGGCTTCCGTCGCCCCGCCATGCACCTGACCTTCGATGATCATGGGGTTGATCCGCGTGCCGCAATCATCCAGCGCATAGAAGCTGCGCACGGTCGACACACCCGTATCCACGTCAATGTCCATCACGCAGATATAGGCCCCGAACGGATAGGTCATGTTCGGCGGGTCATAGTAGCTTACCGCTTCCAAGCCCGGCTCCAGCCCCGGAATGGCCTGATTATAGGCCGCATAGGCGATATCCTTCATGGTCTTGAACCGCTCCGGCACGCCTTTCACCACGAACCGGTCCACGTCCCATTCCAGATCGTTGTCATGCACCTCCAAGAGGTAGGCCGCAATCATCTGCGCCTTTGCCCGGATTTTCCGCCCCGCCAGCGCCGTTGCCGCACCGGCAACCGGGGTCGAACGTGACCCATAGGTGCCAAGCCCGTAAGGTGCTGTATCCGTATCGCCCTCTTCTATGGTGATCTGGTCTGCCGGGATGCCCGTTTCCGTGGCCAGAATTTGCGCGAAGGTTGTCGCGTGCCCCTGACCTTGGGAAATCGTGCCCAAGCGCGCCAGAGCCGACCCCGTGGGGTGGATGCGGATTTCGCAGCTGTCGAACATGCCCATCCCAAGGATATCGCAGTTCTTGACCGGCCCCGCGCCCACGATTTCCGTGAAGTGGCACAGGCCGATGCCCATCAGGCTGCGCGTCTTGCCTGCCTTGAAATCCTCAAGGCGCTGCGCCTGTTCTGCCCGAAGCCCCGTGTAATTCACAGCCTTCAGCGCCTTGTCCCAGGCGGTGTGATAATCGCCGCTGTCATATTCCCAACCCAAAGCCGACTGATAGGGGAACTGGTCCTTGCGGATGAAGTTGATGCGCCGCAGTTCAGCCGCGTCCATGTTCAGCTTGATCGCCAGCACCTCGATCATGCGTTCAATGAAATATGCGGCCTCCGTCACCCGGAACGAACAGCGGTAGGCCACACCGCCCGGTGCTTTGTTAGTGTAAACCCCGTCCACGCCCAGCCATGCGACGGGAATGTCGTATGACCCCGTGCAGATCGACATGAAGCCCGCTGGGAATTTCGTGGGGTCAGCGCAGGCATCAAACGCGCCATGGTCTGCCGTTGTGTGGCACCACAGGCCGGTGATCTTGCCCTCTTTGGTCGCAGCAATCTTGCCCTGCATCCAATAGTCACGCGCAAAGGCCGTGGCCATCAGGTTATCCATCCGGTCTTCGATCCACTTCACCGGGCGGCCCGTGACGATACTTGCCACAATCGCGCAGACATAGCCCGGATAAACCCCCACCTTGTTGCCAAACCCGCCGCCGATATCGGGCGAGACGATGCGGATGCTCGATTCCGGAATGCCTGACAACAGGCTGGCCACCGTGCGCACCACATGCGGTGCCTGAAACGTGCCCCACATCGTCAGCTTGCCATTGATCTTGTCCATGCTCGCCACGCAGCCGCAGGTTTCCAGCGGGCAGGGGTGCGTGCGGTGGTAATAGACCATCTCTTCGGCCACCACATCGGCCCCCGCCAGCACCGCATTTGTCGCCGCTTCATCGCCCACTTCCCAACGGAAGATGTGGTTGTGATGCACCCGCTCGCCATGCGCGCCCTTGGTCTGGCCTTCCAGATCCTCGCGCAGCACCGGTGCCCCCGGCTGCATTGCCTTGAACGGGTCCACCACCACGGGCAGTTCTTCGTAATCCACATCCACCAGCTCGCAGGCATCGGCCACCGCAGCCCGGCTTTCCCCCACCACAAAGGCAATTTCCTGCCCTTGGAACAGCACCTTGCCATCGGCCAGCACCATCTGCTTGTCACCCGCCAGTGTGGGCATCCAGTGCAAGCCCAAGGGGGCCAGGTCTGCCGCCTGCAGCACCGCAATGATCCCCGGCACCTTCAGTGCCTCGGCCGTGTTCACGCCCTTGATCCGCGCATGCGCATACTGGCTGCGCACGAAATCGCCATAGATCATCCCCGGCATTTTCAGGTCATCAACGTAGTTGCCCTTGCCTTGGGTAAAGCGCGCATCCTCCACCCGCTTGCGCGAGGACCCCATGCCTTTGAGGTTGGCGACGCGGGCGGTCTGGTCTGGGGTCAGGTCGTTCATTCTGCCGCCTCCTTCGCGCGCATTTCCGATGCCGCATGCAAGATCGCCTTGACAATGTTCTGATACCCCGTGCAGCGGCACAGGTTGCCCGCCATGCCCATGCGCACCTCTTCTTCCGTCGGCGTCGGGTTTTCCTGCAGCAGGCGGTAGGCCCGCGTGATCATGCCCGGCGTGCAATAGCCGCACTGCAGCCCGTGGTGTTCGCGGAACGACGACTGCAGCACATGCATCCCATCCGGTCCCGCAATCCCTTCGATCGTCGTGATCGTCGCCCCCTGTGCCTGCGCCGCAAACATCGTGCAGGATTTCACCGATTTGCCGTTCAGATCAATGGTGCAGGCACCACAATGGCTGGTTTCGCAGCCGATATGCGGGCCCGTCAACCCAAGGTCTTCGCGCAGAACATGGATCAGCAGCGCGCGGGGTTCGGCCAGAACCTCAACGGGTTTGCCATTGATTGTCATTTCCAGATGCAACTTTTTCATGGCTCCCCCTCAGGTCCGCGAAAAGGCGCGGGCAATTGCCCGGCCCAGAATGATGCCCGCCACATGGCGCTTGAAATCCACTGGCCCGCGATTGTCGGCCACCGGGTTGATATCGCCCAGCATCGCCGCCACCGCCGCCTTGATGGCCCCCGCGTCGCAGGCCGTGCCCACCAGCGCCGCCCCTGCCGCCGCCGAATGAACCGGCGTGTCCGACAGGTTTGTCATCGCGATGGATACCTGCGTCACCCGCCCGCCGCTGGCCGCCAACTGCACCGCCGCCGCCGCCGTGGCATAGTCCCCGATCTTGCGCTTTTGCTTTTCATAGGCATAGCCGCCCGTGGGTGCCGCAAAGCTGATCGCCACCAGCAATTCATCATCCCGGCGCGCCGTCACATAGGCGCTTTCATAAAAATCGCGCGCGCGCACCTCGCGGCTGCCTTTCGGTCCGGCCAGCGTGAATGTCGCATCAAGGCATTGCATCAGCCCCGGCATGTCATTGGCCGGGTCGCCATTGGCCACATTGCCCCCCACCGTGCCCAGATTGCGCACCTGCGGATCGGCAATCTGCAGGGCCGCCTCGCGCAGGATCGGGGCCGCTGCGGCCAGGCCCGCATGGTTGATCAGTTCTGCCTGCGTCGTCATAGCACCAATGCGGATGGTCGCCCCCACCGTGATGCCGCGCAGATCGGCGATGTCCTGCAGATCAACCAGATGGCTGATCGCCGACATGCGCAGTTTCATCACCGGGATCAGGCTGTGCCCACCTGCCAGCGCACGCGCGTCATCGCCGTGGTCTGTCAGCAATTGCAGCGCATCGGGCAAGGCTTTCGGTCGGTGATAAGTGAAGGCTGCGGGTATCATCCTGTCCTCCCAAACTGGCTGATGCGTGGCGTGACGGGAAGCTAGGCCGCGAAAGGGCTGGCGGGCCGGTGATGGCACGAAACACCGCCCTATTTTCACGAAATGCGTATTGGCTGCACGAAATGCGTAAGCCCTGCCAGCCCGTCAGGGCCGCAGTTGGGCCTAAAGCTCGACTTCGCCGTCGGGCAGCGGCGGGGCCACTTCACCCGGCAGCTTGCGGCGCAGGATGATGTCACCGTTCGGCATGATTTCCGGCGGATGGTAGTTGGTCAGATCATCCATCATGGCCAGCATGTCGCGCAGCATCGGCTCGGCTTCGGCCAAAGCCTCGGCCATGTCGTTCAGCGCGGGCTCCATTTCCGACATCATGCCCCGCAGCAGCATCTGCGCGCCTTGCTCCAGCAGGCTAAGCCCTTCGTCCACATCGCCATTCGGCGCCTCTTGCGCCAAAGCGGGCAGGGGGGCGGACAGCATAAGGATGAGCAGCAGCTTTTTCATGCGCCCAACATAGGCGCTTTGTGTGAATTTTTCAATTCGGCAGATCAAGGTCCAGCGTCACCGGGAAATGGTCTGACGCCGCCAGCAGCGCATCACGCAAAGGGGCACAGGCCGGGTCATTGAACGGATGCCAGATGTTCCAGCGCGCGTTGAACCCCGTCAACCCTTTGGAAATCATGATGAAATCTAGCAGCGCTTCAAAATAGCGCTTTTCCGGGGCCAGCCAGAAACGTGCCGTTGTCGGCATAATCCCCAACCGGCGGGAAAGCGCCAGTTTCGCATGCGGATCGGTCAGCGCCGCATCGCCCGTGCCCAGCACCACCTCAACGCCCGATTGACCGAACTCGGCCTCATAGTCATCCAGCCCCGGCCCATCGTTGAAATCACCCAGCACGATGACATCGCGCCCGGCTGCCAGCAAACTGTCCACCCGCCCCCTGATCCAGCGGCATTGCACCAACTGCTTTTGCCGGTTTTCCCGCGCGATCTTGATGGCATGCGCGGCATCCGTTGCCCCATGCGGTGCCTTGGATTTGGCATGCACGCCGATCAGCCGGATATCGCGCCCCGGCAGGCTGAACAGCAGTTCCAGCGGCGGCTTGGAGTGGGTGATCGCCCCGTGTTCCGA
>JBJOQW010000206.1:0-6904 GCA_046049665.1 Pseudomonadota bacterium
GGGCAAGCCCTGCCCCGTTGGGCCGATACAGCCGCCATCATGGGCACCGTCATTGACCGGCTGGCCTTGACCGGCCCGCTTGGATAACGCCCCCCGGACGGCCGTGTTTTCACAACGCTTGATCAGGTGCTTCACATCCTCGAACGCGGTGCAGGATACGGGCTACCCCATCGCCCACATGCTCTGCGAAAGGACACGTGAAAGGGGCCAAGCCCTTGCCAGCGTCTATCATCAACTGACGCCGTCCACGGGTGGCACAGCAGCAACCGAAGCCTGCCACGCACTTGCCAGCAGATGTGACAGATCATGCCGTCATTGCATGCAAGGCATTGGGCGCCGATCGGATGGTGATTACAACCGCCTTTGCCGCTGCAGAAATGCCTGACATTTCGGGCAAAGCCGCAGCGGGCAAACAGCCCTCGCCCTGCAAGCCCAAGCGCGCATTGATATCAACGCTGCCGGATCTGGCGGCCGGTCAGGAAACCCGCGCCGCGCGGGCCAATGCGCTGTTTGCGCCGTGGTGCTGATCGACCATGTTCGGGAAGGACAGCATGACATTCCATCATGAACGAACGCACTGCTGGGTGGATTAGTCAGCATGCCGCCAGCCGAACCCCACACCACTTGCCCATGCCACTGCCTTGCATGGCGCTGCAGTGCCCGGTTTGGCTGACCCTGATTTCCGAACAGTTTGGCGCACCGGCCGGGGCTTGCACAGGGGGGAGTGCAAGCCATCCTGGTGTGCCGCTGCGCCCGTCTGACCTTGGCCCGCTACAGGCTGAACCGGAACGCACCGACGGTACAGAACAAGACCGAAACCCCAACACCAATGGGGCCGGATCGTTGGCCTGATCCCGGCCAAGACCGTCGGTGTGACCCTGTTCCACATCCTGCATGCACGCTGGCCGATAATGGCGCATGATATCTGCCGACGCTCGGCCTGATTGCCGTTGCCGCCATGTCGTTTGCCCAGACTGGCCTTTGGAGGCCTGTCATCCGGTCTGGCTGGCCTCAACCTGTCTTGCGTCCAGTGCTGCCTGCAGCTTGTGTAAATCCGGTTTCCCTTGGCATCCATTGCGCATAGGCTTTGCCGAAAACGCACAGGTTGCCAATGATCCACGCCCTTCTTGCCCTTCTTGCCTGCCAACTTGCCGGGGAGACACTGGCCCGCGCCATTGGGTTGCCCTTGCCCGGCCCTGTGCTGGGTATGGTGCTGATGCTTGGCCTGCTTGTTCTGTCGGCACGGCTTACCGCGCTGATACGCCCCGTGGCACAGGGCATTCTGGCGCATCTGTCGCTGCTGTTCGTGCCTGCCGGTGTCGGGGTGGTTGGCCATATCACGACGCTTGGCGCACAGACGGCCCCGCTTCTGTTTGCAGTTGTTGCGTCAACCATCCTTGCACTGGCAGCGGCGGCCCTGACCTTTACGCTTGTCGCCCATCTGACCGGATCGCGCGATGACTGATTTCGCCGAAATCTGGAGCTATCTGTCCCAGGGCCCGCTTCTGTGGCTGACGGCCACGCTGGCCGCTTATGCCGCAGGCGATGCCTGCTTTCGTGCCGCGGGGCGCAGGCCAATTGCCAATCCGGTGCTGATTGCAGTGGTGCTGCTGGCTGTATTGCTGCATGTGACGGCCACTCCCTATGGCACCTATCTCGAAGGTGCTCAGTTCGTGCATTTTCTGCTGGGTCCTGCCACCATTTCTTTGGCCCTGCCACTGCGCGACAGCCTGCCACGCTTGCGAAAGGCGCTTTTGCCCGTGCTGGCTGCGCTGGTAGTGGGGTCTGTCACAGCTGCCGGATCTGCACTTGCCATTGCCAGCGCGCTTGGCGTTGAAGGCAGCCTGCTCGCCTCGCTTGCCCCCAAAAGTGCAACAGCTCCGGTTGCTATCGGCATCGCACAAGGCATGGGCGGATCGCCCACCCTGACAGCGGTGCTGGTCATTCTGACAGGCATGACAGGGGCGATTGTCGTCACGCCCTTGCTGAACCTGCTGGGCCTTCATGACTGGCGCGCACGCGGCTTTGCGGCCGGGCTGACCAGCCACGGACTTGGCACCGCACGCGCATTTCAGGTACACCCCACAGCGGGCACCTTTGCCGGGTTGGGCATGGCCCTGAACGCCATTGCCACGGCGCTGATTGCCCCGCTGATCCTGTCATTCTTCTTGTAAACCCAAGGGAAGCCACATGTCTGATCCTGTCCTGCTTGGCCTTTGCGGTGCTTTGCGCAGGGCGTCCACCAACCGGCTTTTGCTGGCCGAGGCGGTGGGGGCCTTTGGTCCCTGCACCTATCACGAAGGCAACCTGCGCCTGCCCTTATATGACGAAGACGCGGAAACCGCGCATGGCATCCCGCCCGAGGTGCAGCTGCTTGCCGATCAGATCAAGGCGGCGGATGCTATTGTCATCGCTTGCCCGGAATATAACAAATCGCTGTCAGGCGTGATGAAGAACGCGCTGGATTGGGTCAGCCGCACGAAAGGGGGGCCCTGGAAGGGCAAGCCTGTGGCCATCATGTCAGCGGCAGACGGGCGCGCAGGGGGTGAGCGGTCACAATACGCGCTGCGCCTGTGCCTGACGCCGTTCCGCGCGATGGTGCTGCCGGGCCCCGAGGTGATGATTGCCCATTCGCGCAGCGCGTTTGATGCGGATGGCCGGCTGGTTGATGACAAAAGCCGCGCCGTACTGACAGACCTGATGGCCGCCCTGCGCGCAGCAATACCAGCCTAGCCCCGGCGGTGAACGCCAGCACAAAGCCCGCCCTGCGTCACCCTTCCACGGCAGTGCCGCCGCTGAGGGCTCAATGCCCGAAGCGGTGGCTCCCCCGTTGCAGCATCACCACGCCAGCCGGAAGCCTGCCGGAATGGCGTCACGCCCCTCCAGCATCAGGTCGGCCATCACCTCTGCCACCAGCGGCGCCATCCCGAAACCGATCTTGAAGCCCCCGTTCGCCACAAAATGCCCCGCCCGCCCCGGCCATGTACCCAAGACCGGCGCGCGGCTGATGGCCCTTGGCCGCAGGCCCGCCCAACGTTCCGCCACCGCTGCCCCCGAAAGCTCGGGCAAGGCCGCCACCGCCCGTGCCAGCAATGCGTCCAGTTGCGCATCCGTCGAGACCGGATCATCCCAGTGATTTTCCGATGTCGACCCGATCGCCACTGTGCCATCCGCATGCGGCACGATATGCAGCCCATCAACAAACAGTTGCGCCGCCCCTTCAGCCGCAAAGCGCAGCGTCATCGCCTGCCCCTTGACCCCGCCCCCTTGCGGTTGCCCCGATGCCTGCGTCAGCGCCGTCAGGCCTGCAACCCCCGTGGCATGCACCACCAGACCTGCCTCCTCTGCTTCTGCCTGCACAACCTCGCCCCCCCGCGCCTGCAAGGCCGCCACCAGTGCCGCCAGCGCCCTTCGCGGATGCACGCGCGCCGACAGATCATCGCGGATCAACAGGCCGGTCGGGCTTGCAGGCTCCCACGCCGCACCTGTTGCGGGCACAACCTGCCACACCGCCCTGCCCTGCCACAGCGTCTGCGCCTCCACCGCCCGCGCCTGCGCCCCGGCCACCGCCCGCGCATCCGCCAAGGGCTGCAACCGCCCCAGCCGCGCATAGCCTGCGTCACTGCCGCCTGCTGCCGCCACCTGCTGCCACCAGCCCTCTGCCATCAGCAGGCTTTGCAACTGAAACGCCTTCTTGTCATTCCAGTTTTCCGGCACATGCGGCGTCATCGCCCCCACCAGCCCGCCGCTTGCCCCCGCCCCCACGCCATGCGGATCAATCACCCGCACCCGCGCCCCCCGCGCAGCACAGGCCCAGGCGATGGACAGCCCGAAAATCCCCGCCCCCCGCACCGTGATATCCGGCCTTGTCATTCCTGCTGCCTCACCCCATGGTCGCGCCGCGTAACGCGGGCCTGTTCCAACGGGCATAGGGCAAATGACAACCGGCTTCCATCATCCTGATCTAGACTGGCGCGACGGCAGCATTCCCATCGCTACCCGGTTCGATGACCCCTATTTCAGCCTGTCCGGCGGCCTTGCCGAAACCCGCCATGTGTTTCTGGCGGGCAACCACCTGCCCGCACGCTTTGCCCCCGACTTTCACATTGCCGAACTGGGCTTTGGCACTGGCCTGAACATGCTCGCCGCCCTCATCGCATGGCGTGCGGCAGGCACCCCCGGCCCCCTGACCTTTACCAGCTTTGAAGCCTTCCCCTTGTCCCTGCCCGACACCGCCCGCGCCCTGTCTGCCTTCCCCGAGGCGCTGGCCGTGGCCGAGCCTTTGTTCACCCAATGGCCCACGGGCCGCATCGCAACACCTGACCTTGATGCCACCATCATATTCGGCGATGCCCGCGAAACCTTGCCTGCTTGGGCCGGGGACGCCGACGCCTGGTTCCTTGATGGCTTTTCACCCTCCAAGAACCCCGAGCTTTGGTCGCCCGACCTGATGGCCGCCGTCGCCCGCCACACCCGGCCCCATGGCACCTTCGCCACCTACACCGCCGCAGGCCATGTGCGCCGCGCCCTTTCGGATGCAGGCTTTGTGGTCACCCGCCAACCGGGTTTTGGCACCAAGCGCCATATGTCAACCGGAGTACTTTCGTGACGCGCAACAACCGCCTTGGCATCTGGTTGATGATCCTTGCCGTGTCGATGTTTGCCGCACAGGACGGGTTTTCGCGCCATCTGGCCGAAACCTATAATGTCACGCTTGTTGTGATGATCCGCTACTGGGTGTTTGGCGCCTTTGTTCTGCTCTGGGCCCTGCGTCGCCCCGGTGGCCTGCGGTCCGTGGCCACAACCCAACCCATCATTCACGTCGCCCGCGCCAGCCTGCTGATTGCCGAGGTCTGCGTGATCATCTGGGGCTATACGCTGATCGGCCTGATCGAAAGCCATGCCGTCTTTGCCGTCTGCCCCCTGCTTGTGGCTGCCATGTCGGGGCCCATTCTGGGCGAACGGCTGGGCCTGCGCGGCTGGCTGGCCATCCTTGCCGGCATGACGGGCGTACTGGTCATTCTGCAACCGGGATCAGGCGTGTTCACCCCTACCGCCCTGCTGCCCTTTGCAGCCGCCAGCATGTTTGCGCTGTATTCCGTGCTGACGCGCAAAGCCTCGGCCAAGGACGGATCGTTCACCAGCCTGTTCTGGTCCGGCACGATTGGCGCTGTCATCATCACCGCAATCGGCCTGCCGCAGTGGGAACCCATCAGCCCGCCCGACTGGGGCCTTATGCTGATCTATGCCTTCCTTGCCCTTGCCGCGAACTATGTGCTGATCAAATGCTATGAGGTGGCCGAGGCATCAAGCGTGCAGCCCTTTGCCTACCTGCAGATCGTGCTGGTCAGCATCATCGGCGTGGTCGTCTATGCCGAGGCGCTGGAAACCCATGTCATCATCGGCGCCGCCATCGTGATTGCTGCGGGGCTTGTCACCCTGATGACAACCCGCGCCACCCCTGTGGACGCAGGCTAAGCGCATGGCCAGCCAGAACATCCGCGCGGGCATCGGGTTCATGGTGCTGACTACGGTCATCTTTTCCGTGCAGGACGCGCTGTCGCGGCATCTGGCGGGTGAATACAACGTGCTGATGATCGTGATGATCCGCTACTGGTTCTTTGCCGCCTTCGCCGTGGCACTGGCGGAGCGCAGTGCAGGCGGGGTGCGCGCCACGTTCCGCACGGCCAACCCCTTGCTGCAAGGTGCGCGTGGGGTTTTGCTGGTCGCGCAAATCTGCGTTCTGGTGCTGTCGTTCACGCTGATCGGGCTGATTGCCAGCCATGCGATCTTTGCCTGCTACCCCTTGCTTGTCGCCGCGCTTTCGGGGCCGTTCCTTGGTGAAAAGGTTGGCTGGCGGCGGTGGGCGGCCATTGGGGCGGGCTTTCTTGGCGTGCTGATCATTCTGCAGCCGGGCTATGCGGCCTTTACCCCCGCCACGGCAGTGGGTTTGCTGGCGGCGGGCATGTTCGCGGCCTACGGGATCATGACGCGCCTTGCCACGCGGCATGACAGTGCGACCACGAGTTTTGTCTGGGCGGGCGTGGCGGGGGCTGCGGCCATTTCCTGCGTGGGCTGGTGGTGGTGGGAGCCGATGGCCCCGCGTGACATGCCGCTGATGGCCATACTGTGCTGCACGGGGGTGGCGGGGCATTGGTGCCTGATCAAGGCCTACGATCTGGCCGAGGCGAG
Source organism: Pseudomonadota bacterium (assembly GCA_046049665.1). Taxonomy (GTDB): domain Bacteria; phylum Pseudomonadota; class Alphaproteobacteria; order Rhodobacterales; family Rhodobacteraceae; genus JAAFHS01. The sequence goes on from JBJOQW010000206.1 coordinate 6,193, forward strand.
TGCGGTGCAGCCCTTTGCCTATCTGCAGCTGGTGTTTGCATCGGCTCTGGGCCTCGCGATTTTCAATGAGGTTCTGCAGCCCCATGTCGCCCTTGGCGGCGCAATTGTGGTGGCCGCAGGCCTGTTCACCCTGTGGCGCGAGAGGGTGCGGGCGGGGCGAGGGTGAGGGGGTGGTGGGGAGTGTCCCACGGTGGGACATGTTTTCGGGTCAATGATATCAGTGGGTTAGCGTTTCGGATTCAGGATTTGTTAAGGTTTGGCGTGACTGATGGTGGGTGAACCCGCGCGGAAAGCGCGCGGAACCACCCACCCTACGCTTGCTTTGAATACCAGTTATTACAAGCGTGTCTGACGGCTTGCTTGCAGGTAAGTTGGAAAAACTCATACCGTAAATCCTTTTAGGCTTCGATAAAGCTTGAATAGGCTTGCCAACCCGTCAAGCGCTGTTTCATCAAGTCTTCAAGAAGGCAGTGGCCGACAAAGATGTCTTGGCCAGTTCGATAATCACACCAGAGGCCCATCCGCTCAATTCGTTCGCGGTGCACGACAAAGGTCTTGTTGCGCGACGCTACGATTGGGGTAGTTGCACCGACCTCCTCACGCGGCCCTCCGCCAGCAGGGCGCAATTCAGGGCTTGCCTCGAAGTTGATTGCATTGATCAGCCGCGTCACGCGCAGAAAGTAGAACGGACGCTTCTCATGCAGGCCACCAT
>JBJOQW010000207.1:0-14295 GCA_046049665.1 Pseudomonadota bacterium
GCCTGTGTGACGCGCCCGTGCAGCGCGTTCCATGTCAGCGTCTGGGCCTTGTCCGTGGGGCCGGATGTGATCTGGAACGAAATTGCCGGACGCGCGCCATGGGCAGCCTTGGTGCGTGACAGGAATTCGTACATGGATTTGGCATGGCTGCCATCATCCCAAGGCCCTTTCGCCTCAAGCGCGCGAATGTCCGCAATGGATGCGAATGCTGTCATACCGTCCTCCCAAACGATGTCCCGGTTTGCCCGCGGATTGTTAGCTTTCAGAATTGGGGATGAATGCACAATGCCGCAAGCCTTTCCTGCACAGAAAACGCAGCGTCAGGTGGCTTTCACGCCTGACCATCCGTGAATTGCAGCCGCGCAAGCCGGGCATAAAGGCCGCCTGCGGCCACCAGCGCCTCATGCGTGCCTTCGTCAACGATGCGGCCATGGTCGAACACGATGATCCGGTCCGCGCGTTTCACTGTGGCGAGCCTGTGCGCCACAACCAGCGTCGTGCGCCCGCGTGACAGTGTTTCCACGGCAGACTGAACCGCCGCTTCGCTTTCCGCATCAAGGGCCGAGGTCGCCTCATCCAACAGCAGGATGGGGGCATCGCGCAGGATGGCGCGGGCAATGGCGATGCGCTGCTTTTGCCCGCCAGACAGCATCACGCCGCGTTCGCCAAGCGCGCTGTCATAGCCCTGCGGCAAGGCGGCGATGAAATCATGCGCGGCGGCGGCGCGTGCGGCGGCCTCGACCTCGGCATCTGATGCCTCGGGGCGGCCAAAGCGGATGTTGTCGCGCGCAGAGGCCGCAAAGATGACCGGGTCTTGCGGCACAAGCGCGATATGACGGCGGAAATCAGTGCGCGACATGCTGGTCAGCGGCACGCCGTCCAACAGGATTTCGCCTTCCTGCGGATCATAAAAGCGCATCAGCAATTGCAGGATCGTGGTCTTGCCCGCGCCCGATGGCCCGACCAAGGCCACCGTCTGCCCCGGTTTCACCTGCAGGCTGACCCCGTCCAACGCGCTGACCGTGGGCCGTGCCGGATAGCGGAAGGCCACATCGCGGAACGTAATCTCACCGCGCACAGGCGTGGCCAGCGCGCGCGGCTGTGCCGGGTCCAGCACAGAATCCTGCGTGTTCAGAATTTCGACCAGCCGTTCGGTGGCACCCGAGGCCCGCTGCAATTCGCCCCAGATTTCGGACAGGGCCCCCACCGCCCCCGCGACCATCACGGCGTAGATCACGAACTGCACAAGCTCGCCCGGTGTCATGGCACCTGCCCGTACATCGCGCGCACCAATCCACAGCACGCCGACGATGCCCGTGAACACCAGAAAGATCACGATCACGGTCATGACAGCCCGCGTCGCGATCCGTGTCTTGGCTGACAGGAATGATTTTTCGGTCACGTCACCAAACAGCGCCTTGGTCTTGGCTTCATGCGTAAAGGCCTGCACGGCCTGCACGGCTGTCAGCGCCTCGGTCGCCTGCCCCGAAGATGCCGCGATCCAATCCTGATTTTCGCGGCTCAGGCGGCGCAGTTTGCGCCCCAGCACAATGATCGGCACTACCACGGCAGGCACGACCAGCAGTACCAGCAGTGTCAGCTTGGACGAGGTCAAGAACAGCAAGACCAAGCCACCCAGCAACATCAACAGGTTACGCAGCGCGATGGAAACGGACGATCCGATGACTGACAGGATCAGCGTGGTATCGGTGGACAAACGGCTGACGATTTCACCGGTCATCAGGCGTTCAAAGAAAGCGGGTGACAGGCCCATCACCCGGTCAAACAGCGCAAGGCGGATGTCGGCCACCACACGTTCACCCAGACGCGTCACAAAGTAATAGCGCAGGCCCGTCCCCACAGCCAGCAAGGCCGCAATGCCGATGGCCGCGCCGAAATACTGATCAAGGATCTGAGTCGTTCCGGCATTGAAATTGTCCACGACGCGGCGCACGGCAAGCGGCAGGATCAGGCTGACACCCGCCGTCAGAACAAGCGCCAGCAGCGCCAGCACCAGCAGGCCACGATAGGGCCGCAGGAATGGCAACAGCCCACGCAGGGAGCCTACGCGTTTTGACTTTGCGCGCTCTTCAAGGGGTTGCTCTGCCATGGGCTGCATCTAGCGGCGATTGCCGCAGGGTTCAAGGCGGGGCGTTGCGGCACTTTCCCTTTCCGCCGCCTTGTGCAACTCTGCGCCGACCGGGGGGGCCGACCGGGGGGGCGGGCTGATGACACTAACAACATTGGTCTTTGATGCCTATGGCACCTTGTTCGATGTGGCGGGGGCTGCACGACAGGCCGCCGCGGAAACGCCTGCATTGGCTGAGCTTTGGCCCCGGCTGGCGGCAGACTGGCGGGCCAAACAGCTCGAATACACATGGTTGCGGGCGATTACCGGGGATTACCGCGATTTTGCCGGGGTCACGGCAGATGCGCTGGATTGGGCGATGGAACGGCATGGGGTAGAGGCTGCGTTGCGTGGGCGGATGCTCGCCCTGTATGACGTGCTTCCCGCCTTTGCCGAAGTGGCTGGGGTGCTGGCGCAGTTGCAAGGGCAGGCGCGGCTGGCGATCCTGTCCAATGGCACGCCTGCGATGCTGGCGGCGGCGGTGTCACACGCGGGGCTGGACGGGGTGTTCGAGGCCGTGCTGTCGGTTGATGCTTTGCGCACCTACAAACCGGCGGATGCGGTTTATGATATGGTGCAGGCAAACATGGGCGTGGCGCGGTCTGAGGTGATGTTTGTGTCTTCCAATGGTTGGGATGCGGCGGGGGCGGCGCGGTATGGGTTCCGCACCGTCTGGGTGAACCGCATGGGCCTGCCGGGTGACAGGCTTGGTGCTGGCCCCTGGCAAACCTTGTCTGATTTGTCTGCGTTGCCAGCTGTATGGGCCACAGCATGAGCATGTTCACCGCCGCAGATGGCACGCCGCTGCACTATGATGACCGGGGCGAGGGTATGGCTTTGCTGTGCCTGTCGGGCCTGACCCGCACGATGGGCGATTTTCAGTATCTGATGCCGCATCTGCCGCCATGCCGCGTAATCCGCATGGATTACCGGGGGCGCGGCGGCAGTGGATGGTCCGGGGCGGAAAGCTATACCGTGGTGCAAGAGGCGGCGGATGCGCTGGCTTTGCTGGATCATCTGGGGGTGGAGAAGGCAGCCATCCTTGGCACATCGCGCGGGGGGCTGATCGGGATGTATCTGGGGGCCGTGGCGCGCGACCGGCTGCTGGGGCTGTGCCTGAACGATGTGGGCCCGGTGCTGGAACGCGAAGGGCTGGTGCGGATACAGGATTACGTGGGGCGCAACCCGGTGGCCAGAACGCATGAGGCCTATGCTGCGGCCATGCCGCGCCACAACCCCGGCTTTGCAGGCGTGCCGACGGACCGCTGGCTGGCCGAGGCGCATCTGCATGCAAAGGTGACGGACACAGGGCTGGCCATCACCTATGACCCGGCCCTTCGTGACAGCTTTCTGGCCAGCATGGCGGCACCTGCGGGCGATGCCTGGCCCTTGTTTGATGCTTTGGCGGGCTTGCCCCTGGCGTTGATCCGGGGGGCAAATTCGGATTTGCTTTCCGCAGAAACGGCTGCGGAAATGCTGCGCCGCAGGCCGGACATGATCTTTGCATCTGTGCCCGACCGCGCGCATATTCCGTTTCTGGATGAACCGGAAAGCCTGCGCGCAATCCACGCGTTTTTGAAGGCCTGCACATGACGGATATTGCACAGATCACCGCGGCGGCGGCGCGGATTGCGGGGCATGCGCGCCTGACACCCCTGCTGGAAAGCGATACGCTGAATGACGTGGCGGGACGCAGGGTGCTGGTCAAGGCGGAATGCTTGCAGCGTACGGGCAGCTTCAAGTTTCGCGGGGCGTGGAATGCGCTGTCGTGCCTGCCTGCGGGCAAGGGGGTGCTGGCCTATTCGTCAGGCAACCATGCGCAGGGTGTGGCGCTGTCGGCGCGGTTGCAGGGGCGGGTGGCGGTGATCGTGATGCCGGCTGATGCGCCAGCGGTAAAGATTGCGAATACAAAGGGTTATGGGGCAGAGGTGGTGCTGTATGACCGCACGCGGGAAGACCGCGATGCGATCGGGGCGGCCTTGGCGGCCACGCGGGGGCTGCATCTGGTCAGGCCGTTTGATGATGCGGATGTGATTGCAGGGCAAGGCACTGTGGGGTTGGAGATTGCCACGCAGGCGGCAGAGGCGGGCGTTTCGGCGGGCGCGGTGCTGACGTGCTGTGGCGGCGGGGGGCTGACGGCAGGGATCGCGGTTGCACTGGCCGTCCATGCGCCGGGGTTGCGGGTGCAGCCTGTAGAGCCTGTGGGGTTTGATGATGTAGGGCAATCTTTGGCGCAGGGCCGCATCATGAAGCATCAGGGGCAGGCCACCATCTGCGACGCGATCATGACGCCCGCGCCGGGGGGCGTGACCTTTCCGATCATGCAGGCGCATTGCGGGCCGGGGGTGGCGGTGACCGATGATGACGTGCGCCGGGCCATGGCGCTGGCCTTTACGCATTTGCGCATCGTGGTAGAACCCGGGGGTGCGGTCGCGTTGACAGCGGCGCTGTTCCATGGAGGTGAGGGCCCGGTGATCTGCACCGCCTCGGGTGGCAATGTGGACCCGGTGCTGTTTCAGCAAGTGCTGCGCGACAGCACGGCTTGATCTTTTCAAACATTCACCTGCGCTTTCCCACCGTTCCTTCCGCAAAATAAGCACAAATCGCACATGCCCCTGATCTATCTGAACACCCTTCGCCTGAACGCCGACATCAGCGGCCCCGCCCATGGCCCGGCCCTTGTGCTGCTGCATGCGCTTGGCACCAATCTGACCCTGTGGGATGACATCCTGCCGCTTTTGCCCACCGGCCTGCGCATTCTGCGGCTTGATCTGCGGGGGCATGGCGCATCAGACACCCCTGCCCCGCCCTATGCCATGGGCGCGCTGATCCGTGATGTTGAACTGGCCATGGAGCACTTTGCCCTGAAGGACGCGGTCGTGCTGGGCCTGTCGCTGGGCGGAATGGTCGCGCAAGGCTTGGCCACCAAACGGCTGGACCTTGTGCGCGCGCTGATCCTGTCGAACACGGCGGCCAAGATCGGCTCTGCCGATCTGTGGACCACGCGCATCGCCGAAGTGCAGGCAAAGGGCCTTGAGGATTATGCGACGGGCGCGATGGAGCGGATGTTTGGCCGTAACTGGCGCGCGGAACCCGGCATGCCGCGCATCCGGGCCATGCTGACAGGCACGCATCCCGATGGCTGGACAGGCTGCGCTGCCGCGATTGCGGGCACCGATTTCTACACTCCCACCGCCGCGCTGCGCCTGCCCACCCTTGCCATTGCGGGCGCCAATGATGGCACGACCCCGCCTGATCTTGTGCGCGAAACGGCTGACCTGATCCCCGGCAGCCAGTTCCGGCTGATCAGGGGCGCGGGGCATTTTCCGCTGGTTGAAAAGCCTGCCGAATACGCCGCCATCATCAGCACCTTCCTGCATGACATCGGCCATATCTGATCTGGCATCTGCCCCACGCCACCCATAAGGTGCCGCATGGCCCAGAAGAACCTTGCTCCGAAAAACCTTGCCCTGACCTTCATTCTGACCACCGTCACGCTGGATGCCATCGGCATTGGCCTGATGTTTCCCGTCATGCCGGACCTGATCGAAGGGCTGACCGGGCTGAACATCGGGCAGGCCGCCCTGTGGGGCGGTATCCTGTCAGCCTCATTTGCCATCATGCAGTTTCTGTGCGGCCCCGCTTTGGGGGCGCTGTCAGACCGCTATGGCCGCCGCCCTATTCTGCTGGTCTCGTTGTTCGTGATGGGACTTGATTACATCGTCATGGCCATGGCCCCCACCATCTGGCTGCTGCTGATGGCGCGCATCATTTCGGGCATCACCGCTGCCACCTATTCCACCGCCACGGCCTTCATCGCCGATATCACCCCACCCGAAGAACGCGGCCGCCGCTTTGGCCTGATCGGGGCGGGCTTTGGCATTGGCTTTGTGCTGGGCCCCCTGATCGGCGGCCTGCTCGCCACGATTGACCTGCACGCCCCCTTCTATGCGGCCGCCGCATTGGCCTTTGCCAACATGGCTTTCGGCTATTTTGTACTGCCCGAAACCGTGACCGATGCCACCCGCCGTCCCTTTGCCATTGCGCGCGCCAACCCGTTCAGCGCCCTGCGCGCTGTCAGCCGCCTGCCCGGTATCCGCCGCACACTGCTGGTATTCCTGATCCTGTCCATCGCCATGGGCGTTTATGCGGCGATCTGGAGCTATTATGGTCAGGCCGCCTTTGGCTGGTCGACCTCGATGGTGGGCGTGTCCTTGGCCATTTACGGCGTGTCCTTCGCACTTGGGCAGATTTTGCTGGTCGGCCCGCTGATCCGCCGGTTCGGCGAGGCGCGCGCGGCCACCTTTGGCATGTGCGTTAACATCGCAACATTGACTGCCCTTGGCCTGGTAAATGCAGGCTGGCTGGCGCTGCTCATCACGCCGCTGACAGCACTTGGCGGTGTGACCACCCCCGCGCTGCAGGCCATTGCCAGCCGCGCCACGCCTGCCAATGCCCAGGGCGAATTGCAGGGGGTAATGTCATCGCTGCAAGCCATCGCCACCATCGCCGCCCCCCTGCTGATGACCAACACCTTTGCCGCCTTTACGGCACCGGGGGCCGCTGTCCATTTGCCCGGCGCGCCCTTCCTTTTGGCCGCCATGCTGATGGTCATCTGCGTCACGCTGCATGTCGCAGGCATGCGCGCGGGGTCTGGCAAGACGGCCTAGCTTTTGGCCAAACGGAGGGCCGCCATGAAGCTGAAAGACCTTGAGATTTTCATTGTGGCCCCACCATTCCCGGGCTGGGGCGGGCGCTACTGGATTTTCCCGAAGGTCACGACGGATAATGGCATTGTCGGCTATGGCGAATGCTATGCCAGCACGGTTGGCCCCAAGGCGATGGTGGCGGTGATCGAAGACGTTTTCGAACGCCACATGCAGGGTGAAAACCCTGAAAACATCGAACTGATGTTCCGCCGCGCCTATTCTGCCGGGTTCACGCAGCGGCCTGATCCCACGGTGATGGGGGCGTTTTCGGGGCTGGAGATTGCCTGCTGGGATATTATCGGCAAGGCGCGGAATCGCCCGGTTTATGCACTGCTGGGCGGGCGGATGAATGACCGTATCCGCAGCTATACCTACCTTTACCCCGAACCCGGCAAGGAATCGGCTGAATTCTGGGTGGATGCCGATGCCGCCGCCGAGGCCGCTGCGCGGTTCGTTGGCATGGGCTTTACTGCTGTCAAGTTTGATCCGGCAGGGCCTTATACCATCCGTGGCGGGCATGAACCGGCAATGAGTGACATCACGCGGTCAGTCGAATTCTGCCGCAAAATCCGCGAGGCCGTGGGTGACCGTGCAGACCTGTTGTTCGGCACGCATGGCCAGTTCACCACACCCGGCGCCATCCGCATGGGCCGCGAGCTGGAGCCTTATAACCCGTTGTGGTACGAAGAACCCATCCCGCCGGACAACCTGCTGGAATTTGCCGAGGTGGCGCGGCACGTGCGCGTGCCCTTGGCCACGGGAGAGCGTCTGACGACAAAGGCCGAATTCGGCACGCTTTTGCGCGCAGGTGGCGTGAAAATCCTGCAACCGGCCCTTGGCCGTGTGGGGGGCATCTGGGAGGCGAAGAAGATTGCGGCGATGGCCGAAATCTTTAACGCCGAAATGGCCCCGCATCTGTATGCAGGCCCGGTGGAATGGGCGGCAAACGTGCATTTCGCGGCCTCCATCCCGAACCTGCTGATTGCCGAAACCATTGAAACTGGTGGGGCGTTTCACCAGAAGCTGATCCGCAATGCGATACGTTGGGAAGACGGCTATATCATTCCGCCCGAAGCCCCGGGATTGGGGATCGACTTTGACGAAGACGTGGCGCGCGCGCATCCGTTTACAGGCACCGGGCTGCATCTGCAGATGCAAGAGGCGCCGTGTGATTACCGCCATGGCAACAAGTTCGAAGGGGGCGCACCTGCGGCGAAAACCTGACAGCGCATTCTGTGCCATCACAGACCGCAGCGCGATCAGATCAATGGCGGGCCCAGAAGGAATCGAACCCTCAACCTCGGACTTAGAAGGTCCTTGCTCTATCCAGTTGAGCTATGGGCCCGCACCCCGCCCTTTTCGCCCGAACACGGCCGCTAGACAAGCACCTTGGTCATGAAAACGCTGTGCGGATCGGGTTTGTAGCTGCCGAAGGGCCCGCATTCGGCAAAGCCCCCCCGCGCATAGAGCTGCCGAGCAGGCACAAAAATCGGCTCGGCACCCGTTTCCAGTGACAGGCGCGTCAGACCGGCCTTGCGTGCCTCAGCCTCCAGATGCTGCAGCATTGCCTTGGAAAGCCCCCTGCCCCGCACTTCGCGCAGCATATGCATCGACTTGATCTCGCCATGCACAGCGTCAAGCCGCTTGAACGCGCCCATGCCTATCGCCCGGCCATCATCTTCACGCATCACGAAGAAGGCCACTTCCGGCACGGCCAGCGCGCTGGCATCCATCATGTGAATGCTTTCGGGCGGCGTTTCGGCGTGCATGTCGGCGGTGTGCCGTTCCATCAGCAAGGCGAGGTCCGCCCCAAGCGGGCTTTCGCGCGAAATCAGCGGCATTCAGTGCGTCCACGCGCCTTTGCGGTCGGTCGCGAAATTCTCGCCATAGCCGCGTGGGCGGATGTTGGCCTTGCGCGCCTTTGGCAGCGTCACATCCGCCTCGATCCCTTTTTCTGCCGCATAGGCCTGCGCTGCCTCGAGCGTGTCAAACCGCAGTTTGACCTGGCTTTGCGTATCGTCCGATGATGTCCAGCCCATCAGCGGATCAACGGCCCGGGCCGATGCCGGCGCAAACTCCAGCACCCAGACCTTGGTCTTGCCAGTTCCTGATTGCATAGCCGTCTTCGCGGGTTGATAGATGCGGGCGCGCATGGATGCTCCTGTAACGTCTGCCCCGTTCATCCCAAAATTGGCGGCGACGTGCAAGCGTGACCTTTTCGCAAAAAGGCTGTCGGCTGGCGCTGCGTGAGGGAGGTTTCACGGGGAGGATCGCACCAACCGACAGGGAGACTTACTGCTTGCCCGATTATTATGCAGCAAAACGCCCCACAACTCTACCTACGGATGAAAGATTGCCGTTCCTGTTGCCATTCGCGCAACAGTCTGCACCTTGGCCCTGCGCAACTCGGCCCTTGAACCAGAACAAAAACGGATCAAATTAGGCGGTGAAGGGAATCGCCATGCCCCACAACAACACCAATGCCATTGCCGAACGCCCAGAAGTGCTGACCCGCCCGAAACTGGAAGGCGGCCAGCGGTTCAAGCTGAGCACGCCGTTCCAGCCAGCTGGCGACCAACCCACCGCCATTGCCGAACTGGTGCGCGGCGTGGAGGCGGGTGAGCGTGATCAGGTGCTGCTGGGGGCCACGGGCACCGGCAAGACCTTTACCATGGCCAAGATCATTGAGGCCACGCAGCGCCCGGCCATCATCCTTGCGCCCAACAAAACCCTGGCTGCGCAATTGTATGGCGAATTCAAAGGCTTCTTCCCCGACAACGCGGTGGAATATTTCGTTTCCTACTACGATTATTACCAACCCGAGGCCTATGTAGCGCGTTCGGATACCTATATTGAAAAAGAGTCTCAGATTAATGAACAGATCGACCGGATGCGCCATTCGGCCACCCGCGCGCTGCTGGAACGCGATGATGTGATCATCATTGCCTCGGTCAGTTGCATCTATGGTATCGGGTCGGTGGAAACCTATTCGGCCATGACGCAGGACCTGATGGTCGGGCAGAACTACAACCAGCGGCAGGTGATTGCGGAACTGGTGTCACAGCAATACCGGCGCAACGATCAGGCCTTTCAACGCGGGTCTTTCCGGGTGCGGGGTGACAGCCTTGAGGTCTGGCCAGCCCACCTTGATGACCGGGCCTGGCGGTTCAGCTTCTTTGGTGAGGAGCTTGAAAGCATTATCGAATTTGATCCGCTAACCGGGTCAAAGACCGACAGTTTCAAGCAAATCCGCATCTATGCCAACAGCCACTATGTGACGCCGCGCCCGACGATGCAGCAGGCGATCATCGGCATCAAAAAGGAATTGCGCCAGACGCTGGACCTGATGGTTTCGCAGGGTAAGTTGCTGGAGGCGCAGCGGTTGGAACAGCGCACGAGTTTCGATCTGGAAATGCTGGAGGCGACGGGCCTTTGCAACGGGATCGAGAATTACTCGCGCTATCTGACGGGCCGCGCGCCCGGCGAACCGCCACCGACACTGTTCGAATTCATTCCCGACAATGCCATTGTTTTTGCAGATGAATCCCATGTGTCCGTGCCGCAGATTGGCGGGATGTACAAAGGCGACTATCGGCGCAAGTTCACGCTGGCCGAACACGGGTTCCGCCTGCCGTCTTGCATGGATAACCGCCCGCTCAAGTTTGAAGAATGGGATGCGATGCGCCCGCAATCGGTGTTCGTGTCGGCCACGCCCGCGGCGTGGGAGCTGGAACAATCGGGCGGCGTCTTTGCCGAACAGGTGATCCGCCCCACAGGCCTGCTGGACCCGATTGTGGAAATCCGGCCGGTTGAGATGCAGGTGGATGACCTTCTTGATGAAATCCGCCGCGTGGCGCTGCAGGGCCTGCGCGTGCTGGTGACAGTGCTGACCAAACGCATGGCCGAGGATCTGACCGAGTATTTCCACGAACAGGGCATCCGCATCCGCTATATGCACAGTGACATCGACACGCTGGAACGTATTGAAATCCTGCGGGATTTGCGGCTGGGGGCGTTTGATGTGCTGGTGGGGATCAACCTTCTGCGCGAAGGTCTGGACATTCCGGAATGCGGCTTGGTGGCCATTCTGGACGCTGACAAAGAAGGCTTCCTGCGGTCTGAAACCTCGCTCATCCAGACGATTGGCCGTGCCGCGCGCAATGCCGATGGCAGGGTGATCATGTATGCCGACCGGATTACGGGGTCGATGGAACGCGCCTTGGGCGAAACCAACCGCCGGCGCGAAAAGCAGATCGCCTATAACCTGAAGCACGGGATCACGCCGGAAACGGTGAAAAAGAACGTGGAAGACGTGCTTGCGGGCCTGTGGAAGGGCGACACGGACATGGCGCGCGTCACGGCCAAGGTGGACAAGCCGATGGTCGGCAACAACCTGGCCGAACATCTGAACGCCCTTCGTCTGGCCATGCGCAAGGCCGCCGAAAACCTGGAGTTCGAAGAGGCCGCGCGCCTGCGCGATGAGGTCAAGCGGCTGGAAGCGGTTGAACTGGCTGTGTCCGATGATCCAATGGCGCGTCAGTCGGCGGTGGAGGAAGCGGTCGTGGATGCGCAAAAAATGGGCGGGCGGTCCACGGCGGGGCGCGCGGGCATGCGCGGTGGCAAGGCGAGAAAGCGGAGCTAACGGGATTGTCATTTCTCTTGCCAGCGCTTGGCAGTAGGGTTGGCGCTCTGGATTGATGGGGATGATCATGCGGGTATTTGCAGTGCTTTTGGGTTTTTTGGTATTTTCCTCTGCGGCACATGCCTGCAGCAGGGATAGTGATTGCGAAATTCCACTGGGAACGTATCGCATTGTCACACCAGAAGGCGTTAACGGGCCGGTCGGTGCCATCGTGTTTGCCCACGGCTATCGCGGAACGGCGGCGGGTGCGATGAAGAACGAAGGCCTGATCCGCATGGCCACGGATCGCGGCATGGCCTTTATTGCACTGGATGCCTTGGGCGGGGACTGGGCACTGCCGAATGCGCCGGGTGACTCAATCGAAGAACGCGATGAGATGGCCTATCTTGATGCGGTCATGGCCGACGCGGCGCGCTTTGGCATTGATCCGCAACGCTCTGTGATTACAGGGTTTTCAGCGGGTGGCATGTTCGTCTGGAACGCCATTTGTGACCGGGGCGATGCCTATGGCGGCTATATTCCCTATTCGGGCACGTTCTGGCAGGGGCCGCCTGCCACCTGTGCGGCGGGTGCGCCCAATATCGTGCATGTGCATGGCGATGCGGATGAGACCGTTCCGCTGGAGGGCCGGGCGATTGGCGAAACACGGCAGGGATCGGTGCCCGAGACGCTGGCGATGTACCGGGCGGACAAGGGGTTTGTGGGGGCGGAGGGGTTGGAGACGGCGGACATGAGTTGTGAACGGGCGGTAAGTGATGGGAAACACTTGGATTTCTGTGTGTTTCCGGGCAAGCATTCGTTTACCGCCGAACGTCTGGCTGCCGCATATGAGCTGTTGATGCAATGAAGATACTTGATGCCGACCACCCCTTTTTCGCGCCTGTCTGGCGGCGGTGGGCGACTGTGTTGTTTGCGGGGTTCTGGGGGGTGTTGGAGCTGTTGTGGGGCAACCCGGGCTGGGCGGTGCTGTTTGGGGCGGCTTCGGCCTATTCGTTTTATGTGCTGATCTATCAGGGGCCTAGCAGCGGACCGACCCCCTGATTTCACCAGAGTCGCCCACCACGGAATTTTCATTGAGTTTACAACCCGTTACCTCGGGCACCAGTGCCAACATGGTCGCCCTGATGCCTGCATGTTCGCCCCGTGTGGCATAGCCGAGGCGGATCACTTCGACCGCGTTATCCTTCAGAAACACCACATATTGGCGGCCATCGCGCGTTGCTTCGAACCGTTCCGCCCCGAACATCGCGGGCGTGGGCTGTGCGCCGCAAGCTGCGAGGAATATCAAGGGGATAAGGCGTTTCATTCATGTAGTATGGGGGAGACTTGGTTAACCGGGGGTTAACATCTTCATCCCGTCTCCTTCCCGTCTTCCTTTCGTCTCTACGCGCGCTGCCCCTACGCAAGGTTAACCCATTGCCCCGATCCTGCCCGCACGAGGCCGCAACGGAGACCGCGATGACCACCCATGCCACCACCCGCACCCGCCACCGCACCTATATGATGGATGTGATGCGCCGCCTTGAGTGGGACCTGCACAATGCCATTGAGCTGACCGACCGCATCCCCGAAGCCTGGCACGAGATCGCCAGCGCCACGCCCACGCGCAAACGGGTGAAGGTGAACCTCGGGCTGGATGCCGATGTGGTGCGGTTCTTCAAATCCATGGGCGAAGGATACGGGCCGCGCATCAACCTTGTGCTGCAAAGCTATATGCATGCGCGGCTGGCGGGCATCATCAAGGGGGCCGAAACGGTGCCGCATTTCCGGCGGCGCGCCGAGGTGCATGCCGGGGCCAAGCCGCAGTTTGGCGACATGGCGCTGGATGGGGGGCCAAGGGTGGAGGACGAACCGGAGGTGAAATACAACCAACTGCTGCAACGCCGCGCGGGGCTGGGGCCGGTAGATGAGGCGGAGCGGGTGTTGCGGGTGCGGTTTTGAGGGGGGAGCCGGGGCAGGCCCCGACCTACGGGGGAACCAAAGGGGGCCGCCGGACGTTGGGGGTGGTAACCCAATCAAAGGAATACCCGATGCCCCACCTGCGCGCCCTTGCCCTGCTGGCCCTTGTGGCCCTGTCCGCCTGCGAAACGATTGAAGGTGCTGGCCGCGATATCGGCACGGCGGGCGATGTGATTGCGCAAGAGTCGCGCGACGTGCAGGCTGGGAATTGAGGGTGGCGCGTGTGATGTGGGCGGCACTGGTAACGGTGCTGCTGGCAGGCTGCGCACCCCTTCTGATTGGCGGTGCGGGGGCGATTGTGGCCGATGAGGCGGCCGAGCAGGATCAGGGCGGGGATGGGTTGTTTTGATGGGGTGAGGATCGCGTGGGTTTCACCCACTCTACGCTTGCTGACCGCCTGTGAAATCATCGAACGGGCGGGCCGCGATATCGGCACGGCGGGCGACGCGATTGCACATGCGTCGCGTGTGGTGCTGGCGGGGATTTGAGCGCGTAGTGCAGGGTTTTCCACGCCATTTGTCGTATTAAGTTTGGGGGCGATCTACGGGGGACGGTGGGGTGGAAACCCGCTCTACACTTGCTACAATTGCTTTAAATTTGCAGCACAAACGCCAGATGAGATCGTCCAAATTCGATCAAATGGGATTATAACTGTTTCTGCGTAAGATTGGCCTTTGAAGGTATAAAATGATTCAGTTAATATTAACAAATTCAATTCTTTATCAGTTATAACAAGCAAGCCGTTTTTTGTTTCGCCCAGTATGCCTCCAGAAACTGAGCCTTCTTGGGTCTGAATGCAACTCTGACTACTGGCTAACGAGTAAAATCTAGCATCTCCCAAAATAACCATAAGAAAC
>JBJOQW010000208.1:0-3335 GCA_046049665.1 Pseudomonadota bacterium
TCGGCTTTGCCCTTTTTGCCCTGTTTGATCTGGGGGGCCGGCGTGCTGCAACTCGATAACCTGATCCTTCGCCATGGCAGCTTTTCCCTGACAGCCAATTTGTCAGTCCCCGCTGCCGAGCATCTGGCCATCATCGGCCCGTCAGGCGCGGGGAAATCCAGTCTGCTGATGGCCATAGCCGGATTTCTGCCCGCCGCATCAGGACGCATTCTGTGGCAGGGCACCGATCTTGCCGCCCTGTCACCGGGCCAAAGGCCTGTCAGCATTCTATTTCAGGATCAGAACCTGTTTCCCCATCTGACCGTTGCGCGTAATCTGGGGCTGGCGCTGAACCCTCGCCTGCGCCTGTCGCGGCATGAATGGTCACAGGTCGAGGCCGCGCTTGACCGGGTCGGTTTGGCGGGGCTTGGCCAGCGCCGCCCCTCGGAACTGTCGGGAGGTCAGCAAAGCCGCGCGGCCTTGGCGCGCGTCGTGTTGCAAGCGCGCCCCTTGCTGCTGTTGGACGAACCCTTTGCCGCCCTTGGCCCGGCACTCAAGGCCGACATGCTGGCCTTGGTCATGCAGGTGGCCAGCGACAGCCGCGCCACGCTGCTGATGGTCACGCATGACCCGAATGACGCTCGCCTGCATTGTGGCCAGACCGTGCTGGTCGAAGGCGGTACGGCACATTCCCCACAACCCACGGCCAGCTTGTTTGCCAACCCGCCAGCGGCTCTGGCAGACTATCTTGGCAAATGAAAACGCCGCCCCTTTGGGGGGCGGCGCATTGGCAGTTGCAGCTATGCTCAGTGGTCCTTGCGGCCCTTGACGCCTGACCACAGTTTCTTGTTCGTCAGGTACAACATGACCGCCAGCAAGGACAGCATCATCACCCCGATGAACCCGGCTTCCTTGCGCGCGTTCAGCTTGGGTTCAGCCGTCCACATCAGGAACGCCGACACGTCCATAGACATCTGGTCAATGGTGGCCGCCGTGCCGTCTGCATAGGTCACACCATCATCATAGATCGGCTGCGACATGGCAATCCAGCTGCCCTCGATCGTGGAATGACCGTGCTCGTCCTTGCACTCCTCAGGAATGCCGCCGTTCGGAAACGCCTTGTTGTAGTAGCCATCAAAATCTTCCGGCGCGCAGGCCGGCGGATCAACGTAGCCGGTCAGAATGGCGTGGATATATTCTGCACCACCCATACCACGTAGCAACTGGTTGATCCCGGTCCCATAGGGGCCACTGAAGCCGGCACGCTTCTTGGCCATCAGGCTCAGGTCCGGTGCACCGGCAAGGCGATGTGCAGGGAAGTGGTCCGTTGACTCAAGCGGACGGAACTCACCCGTTTCGGGGCTGTAGAGATGCCGGTTGCTGTCTTCGTCATTGACCGGGAAATCAGCCGCATACTGGCGCACCTGATCTTCCGGCAGCATGGGGCCACCTTCGTCAGACAGCGTGCGGATCGGCACATGTTCCAGCCCGTGGCAGGCCGAACAAATCTCGGTGTATACTTGCAGCCCGCGCTGCAACTGCATCTGGTCGAACGTGCCAAAGATGCCTTCCTGCGCAAAGGCCACATCTTCGATATGCACCTTACCCCCGGCGGCAAACGCGCCCGAAGCCATCAGTGCGATCCCGGCAGCGCCAAAGAGCGTGGTTTTGATATTGGTCATCATCATCATGCTCTTTCTTATTCAGCCGGGGTCGCGGTTGGGTAATGCGACCGGAAGTCATCTTCGATGGTCGCTGGCTGTGCGCTTGGCTTTTCGATGACACCCAGCAGCGGCAGGATGACAAGGAAATAGGCAAACCAGTACGCCGATGCGATCAGCGAAATCGTGGCATAGGGTTCTTCTGCGGGCATAGCGCCCACCCACATCAGCACCACAAAGTCGATGCACAGCAGCGCGAACCACCACTTGAACATCGGACGATAACGGCCCGAGCGCACCGATGACGTATCCAGCCACGGTGCAGCAGCCATCACGGCAATCGCGCCGAACATCGCCAGCACGCCAAAGAACTTGGCGTCGATGATGCCGAAGGACAGCCAGTTTGCCGCGATCACCACCCAGACATCCGCCGTGAAGGCGCGCAGGATGGCGTAGAACGGCAGGAAGTACCATTCCGGCACGATGTGCGCAGGTGTGGAAAGCGGGTTTGCCTCGATATAGTTATCGGGGTGGCCAAGGTAGTTTGGCATGAAGCCAACAACTGCGAAGAACACAGCCAGAATCACCGCCAGCGCAAACAGGTCCTTGATCACAAAGTAGGGCCAGAAGGGCAATGTGTCGCGCTCGGCCTCTTCCTTGCTCGTGCGGCGCACTTCAACACCGGTCGGGTTGTTGTTGCCCGTGGTGTGGAAGGCCCAGATATGCACGGCGACAAGGCCCGCAATCACGAAAGGCAGCAGGTAGTGCAGGCTGAAAAAACGGTTCAGCGTGGCGTTATCCACGGCTGGCCCGCCCAGAAGCCATTCCTGCAGGGTCGGCCCGACGCCGGGAATGGCACCGAACAGGCCGGTGATCACGGTGGCACCCCAGAATGACATCTGGCCCCATGGCAGAACGTAACCCATGAAAGCCGTGGCCATCATCGCAAGGTAGATCAGCATGCCGATGATCCATGTCACCTCACGCGGGGCCTTGTAGCTGCCGTAGTAGAGGCCGCGGAAGATGTGCAGATAGACCGCAAAGAAGAACAGCGATGCGCCGTTCATGTGCAGGTAGCGGATCATGTGCCCGCCGTTGACGTTGCGCATGATGTGTTCGATCGACGCAAAGGCTTCGTCCACATGCGGCGTGTAGTGCATGGCAAGAACGATGCCGGTGATGATCTGCAGTGCAAGGCAGAATGTCAGCACAATGCCCCAGATCCACATCCAGTTCAGGTTCTTTGGCGTCGGGATCATCAATGTGTCGTACAGCAGCCCGACAATCGGCAAGCGGCGGTGCAGCCAGCGCTCGCCGTTGGTTGTGGGCTCGTAATGGTCGTGTGGGATGCCAGCCATGTTGTTGTCCTTACCCCAGCTTCAAGGTTGTTTCGTTTTCGAACACTGCCAATGGCACGGGCAGGTTGCGCGGTGCCGGGCCTTTGCGGATGCGGCCAGCCGTATCATAGTGCGACCCGTGGCATGGGCAGAACCAGCCACCGAAATCACCCGCATCACCCAAAGGCACGCAGCCCAGGTGCGTACACACGCCAATCATCACCAGCCATTCACCTGCTTCATCCAGTGTGCGGTTCTGGTCAGATGCGTCTGATTCTGCGGCAAGGTTGCCATTGTCGGCCAGCGGATCGGGCAGCGTGGTCACATCCACGGCGCGCGCGGCCTCAATCTCTTCGGG
>JBJOQW010000209.1:0-3293 GCA_046049665.1 Pseudomonadota bacterium
GACGCCGGCGCGGATCTGACGCTCGCCTCGATTGCGGGCGGGAAAATCCCGGTCGATCCGCGCCGCTTGAAACCCGCGGGCGAGAACGATGCCTCGGTCGAACGTGCCCTGAAGGACGCGACCTTCCAGCGCCTCATTGCCAAGACCCCGAAGTTCGACATGCTGGATGCCTCGACCTATGACGCGATCCTGCTGCCCGGCGGCCACGGGACGATGTTCGACTACCCCCAGAACGCGGCGCTTGCCCGCCTGGTGGCCGACTACGACGCGGCCGGCAAGGTCGTCGCCGCCGTCTGCCACGGTCCGGCTGGGCTTGTGGGGGCGCGCAAGGCCGACGGCACGCCGGTGGTTGCAGGCCGTCGGGTGGCCGCTTTCACCGACAGCGAAGAGCGCGCGGCCGGGCTAGACAAGGCTGTGCCCTTCCTTCTGGAAACCCGCCTGAAGGAATTGGGCGCGCGGCATGAATCCGGTCCCGACTTCAAGCCCTTTGCCCTGCGCGATGGCAACCTCGTCACCGGGCAGAACCCCGCTTCGGCCGAACCTCTGGCGAAGCTGGTGATGGAAGCCCTCGCAGCCCGGGTCGCCGCATGACGCGCTATCTGCACACCATGATCCGGGTGACCGATCCCGAGGCGACGATCCGGTTCTTCAACCTGATCGGCCTTACGGAAACCCGGCGGATCAAGAACGAAAAGGGGCGCTTCACCCTGATCTTTCTTGCCGCCGACGAGGACCGCAAGGCCGCTCTGGCGCGCCGCGCGCCCGAGGTGGAACTGACCTGGAACTGGGATCCCGAGCCCTATTCCGGCGGACGGAACTTCGGCCACATGGCCTTCCGTGTGCAGGACATCTATGCGACCTGCGCTCGCCTGATAGCCGCGGGCGTGACCATCAACCGCCCCCCTCGGGATGGCCACATGGCCTTTGTCCGCACCCCGGACGGCATTTCGCTGGAGCTCTTGCAAGAGGGCGAACACCTCGCCCCGGCCGAGCCCTGGGCGTCGATGCCGAACACTGGCAACTGGTGAAATCTGGACCCGGGCGATATATCCGCCCGGGTCAAATTCTTGATGGCAAGCCAAAAGGAAACCGGAGTGGAACGAGTCCCCCTGTCAGACGGCGTCAGCCTGTCGCGCATAGTG
This sequence comes from Pseudomonadota bacterium, assembly GCA_046049665.1. Classification (GTDB taxonomy): domain Bacteria; phylum Pseudomonadota; class Alphaproteobacteria; order Rhodobacterales; family Rhodobacteraceae; genus JAAFHS01. The sequence goes on from JBJOQW010000209.1 coordinate 1,143, forward strand.
TACGGGATGTGGCGGCTGTAACATATGCCCCAAACTTCGCCCCGCATTCGCGCCTTGGCCGCAGATGGCGTTAAACCCATCCCAGGGCCCAAACAAATCACTTTGCGGCGCAATATACGGGACACTCTGCCGCAACCACCACATTTCCCGTCAAAATCAAATGTAAATGGCGGAAGCGGTGGGATTCGAACCCACGGTAGGGTTCCCCCTACGCTCAGTTAGCAACCGAGTGCTTTCGGCCTCTCAGCCACGCTTCCGACATCTTCCATTTAGCGGGGCACGGCACGCGGGGCAAGTGGGAAACATGTCAGGCCAGCGGAAATGGCCCCTTCGCCTCAGCCCGCTAATGGCCCGGCGCCCTGTTGCGCGCGGCGCAGGCAACCGTCGCGCTACATGTGGATTGTTTCCCAACCCGCGACATTGGTTTTCCTTATTTCTGCCATGCTGTCTGGCAATAGATCGCCCAAACACGTCAAGAATGCAGGGCCGATCCTTGGACTACACAGCCGTTTTCATCCTCGCCTGCATCTTCATCCCGCTTGAGCGGTTGTTGCCCCTGCATGAACACCAGCCGACCCTGCGGCGCGACTGGGCCAATGATCTGCTTTACGTTCTGCTGAACGGCTTCGTCGTACGTGCCGGGTTTACCTTTGTCGCGGGCGCATTCATGGCCGGATACACCCAGCTTTTCGGCCAGATGCCCACGCCTTGGGTGGCCGACATGCCACTTTGGGCGCAGGTGATCGGGGCCATCATCATCGCTGATATCGGCTATTACACCGCCCACCGCATCTGCCATTCCGTGCCCTTCCTGTGGAAATTCCACGCCGTCCACCATTCAATCGAAGAGATGGACTGGCTCGCCACCCACCGCGTGCACCCCATTGACCAGATCTTTACCAACACATTGTCCCTGCTGCCCCTGTGGCTGTTCGGCTTTTCCCTCGAGGCTCTGGTCATCCATCAGGCCCTCTACCAGATCCAGGCCCTGCTCTTGCATTCCAACGTCAAGGTCACCTTCGGCCCGCTGAAATGGCTCATCGCCTCGCCCGAATATCACCACTGGCACCACGCCAATGAACGCGATGCCTATGACCGCAATTTTGCTGCCCAGCTGTCCATCATCGATGTCATCGCCGGCACCATGTTCCTGCCCTTCAAGCGTCAGCCCAAGGCCTATGGCCTGACCGAACCCATGCCCCGCAATTACCCGATGCAACTGATCCATCCCTTTCAGGCCATTGCCCGCATGATCCGGCGCAGTGCCACCCAACAGGAGTCCCCCATGTCGAAGATCGAAACCACCAACCCGCTGGAAGACAAACTTGGCAAACTTGCCATGCTGCTTATCTTTGGCTTCCTTGCCTACAAGCAGGTCGATGCCATTCAACTGCTGATGCACTTCCGTGACCAGATTCCCTTCTGGGGCCTTGCCCTTGCCTCGCAACTGGTCGGTGCTGCCTTCCTCTCTGTCATCCTGTTCTACACCATCACCCGCCTGCCCCCCAAATCATCCGCCGCAGGGATCATGCCCCGCGTGATCGCCGTCACCGGCACCTTCGTCATGTCCCTGCTGATCGTCATGCCCGCCGATGCCATCTCTGCCCCCATGCGCGTCATCTCCACCATCGCCATCGTTGCCGGATCGCTCATGTCCAACTGGTGCCTGCACCAGCTTGGCCGCTCCTTCTCCATCATGGCCACCTCGCGAGAGCTCAAGACCAAAGGCAGCTACAGCATCGTCCGCCACCCCCTTTACGCCGCCGAAGTCCTGATGATCGTCGGCGTCGTGCTTGGCCACGGCACCGCCTTCGCCTATGGCCTTGGCGCTGTCTGGCTCTTGCTCCAAATCCGCCGCGCCCAGTTCGAAGAGGGCGTCCTGCGCGAAACCTTCCCCGAATACGCCGACTACGCCCGCCGCGTCCCAATGCTCATCCCCGGCCTGCGCCTGCAATGGCTTGAGGCCACGGTCGAGCCCAAGGCCCAGCAGGCCTGATCCACCGGCAATGCAATACAAAGGGCGGGGAACACTCCCCGCCCTTTGCCATTCTCAGATTTTGCCTTCTCCAGATTGACTTGCCCCCTGCCGCCCACAATGCTGCAAAAGCATAGGAGACGGCGGCACCCATGAAGACACTTCTCAACGCAGCG